>JBEVDP010000498.1:0-2903 GCA_040513235.1 Acidimicrobiia bacterium
CACCTTCACGCCACGCGCTTCGAACATGTCGTAGAGGTCGCGCAGCTCGTCGGTGTCGGGCTCGAGGTCGGGGAACGCGGCGAAGATCTCTCCGGTGGTGATGAAGCCGCGGCCACGCACCTGGTCGAGCACGTCGCCGACCTCGCCGCCGACCTCGCCGCCGCCATCACTGGCTCGTGCAGCGGGTGCGGCCTCGGCCACCGGTGCGATATCGGGAGCAGGCGTGGCCGCGTCACCGTCCGCCGCGTCGGCCGCCTGCGACTCGCGCGCTTCTTCGGGCTCAGCCATCTCCGCCATCGGTGATCCACCCTACCAACTGCTCGGCAACCGTCTCGGCCGCCGACCAACGCTCCTCGGCGCGTTCGCGAACGAGCGCGTCGATCAACGCCTTCACCGCAGCCGATCGCTCGTCACCCCGTCTGAGCATCGACGCAAGGAGCCGCTGACTTGATGCTTCCACGATGTTCACGACCACGCGGGTGATCACGTCCTGGGTGGCCGCGACCGGCCCCGGATCCTCCACTGCGAGCCGCTGGAGCAGGGTCGATGCTTCGGGTGTCGCCCGGCTGAGGCAGTCGGGCCACGGCGCGCTGCACACCGCGTTGAAAGCATCGCGCGCGACAGGATCCGCGAAGAACACTACGTCGAGGCGGCCGCTCATGAGCTCGGGCGCGAGCACCGTCCACCGCAACGCGTCGAGCTCGCGGCGATCAACGACGTGCGGACGGGCCGGCCGATCCGGATCCGGTTGCGAGTGCGGTTGTGGGCGCGCCGAGCGCCGTTGCGTACGGGCGCGCGTCACGGTTTCGCGCAGTCGGTCTGGATCGATATCGAGCTGACCCGCCAACTTCATCACGTATTGGTCGCGTACGAGATCGTTCGGGTGTTCAGCCACCAGCGCGGCCGCAGCTTGCGCGGTGCGCGCGCGACCTTCGAGCGACGAGAAATCGGACGCGGCGAGCAAGCGGTCGAGACGGAACTCGAGGAATGGGGTGGCGTGTGTGACCGCCGCCGCGAGCGCGGCCGGGTCGTCGCGCCACACGTCGGCGGGGTCGCGGCCCCGCCCCAGGTCGGCGACTTGGAACTGCACCTCGAAGCGTTGCTCCCACTGGTAGCAGCGCTCGGCCGCAGCTTGGCCCGCGGCGTCGGCGTCGTACGCGAGCGTAACTTTGCGGGCGAGGTTCTTCAGCGTGAGGAAGTGGTCGTCGGCGAGGGCAGTTCCACATGTGGCCACCGCGATGGGCACGTCGCTCAACGCGAACGCCATCACATCGGTGTAACCCTCGCAGATCACGACCTCGCCCCGGGCGACGATCTCGCCCTTCGCCCACTGCAAGCCGTACAGCAAGCGCGACTTCTGGTAGATCGCCGTTTCGGGCGAGTTCTTGTACTTCGGGCCCTGGCCGTCGAGCGTGCGGCCACCGAAGCCGACGGGTTCGCCCCGCGCGTCCCAGATCGGGAACATCAACCGGCCCCGGAACTGGTCTTGCAGCTTCTGAGCACGGTTCACGAATGCAAGCCCTGCGTCGACGATGTCTTGGCGCGCGAGCTTCTTGTTCTGCAAATGCTTGCTCAGGACGTCGTACTCGTCGGGTGCGAAGCCGAGCGAGAACTTCCGCGCCACGTCGCCGTCGAAGCCCCGACTGCGGACGTACCCGCGCGCGTTTCCCGCGCCCGGCGATTCGAGCAACAGCTTGTGGTAATACGCGATGGCTTCGCCGACGGCTTCATGCAGGCGCGTTTTCCGCTGCCGCTCCTTGGAGAACGACGCGTCGTCGTACCGCAGTGTTATCCCTGCGCGCCCCGCGAGCCGTTCGACCGCTTCGACGAAATCGAGATGCTCGACTTCGCGCACGAACGTGATCGCGTCCCCGCTCTTCTGGCAACCGAAGCAATTACCAGTGAGGATGTTGTCCTCGAGCGCGAACGCATGCTCCTCCGGAACTTCCGCGCAATAGACCTCTTCGAGCCGGTCGGTCGTTTCCACCGAGCGGACAACCCAACCTCGCCGCACCCATTGCTTCTCGCAAGCGTTGAACCGCAACCGGTGTTGCGCGATGAGGAAGAAGTCTTCAATGAGGTCTTCGTTGATGAGGTGAATGCGATGCAGCTGACTCATGCGGTCATCGATACCGCGCCTCGTCTGCGTCGTGATGCCGTACGTCCCGATCCCGAGCCGTAGGCAGAGCATCCGCACGAACTCGAGATCGTCTCGGTGCGCGGAGTTGAGGATCACGGTCCCATCGGCCGCGACACATCCATCGGCCGCGAAGTACCCGGCGAGCCACCCGAGGAGGTAGCTCGGCGCTTCGTCGAGCGACGGTTGCTCCTTGTAGTAGGCGGGGAGGTCGACGACTTTGACGTACGAAACGACGTCGCCTGTCGCGCTCTCTCGATTGCACTGGTATGTGTTGTTAAGGGGAAACCACTTGAGGAGTTCGGCGTCCTTGTCGCCGTGGAGGTCGACCGCGGAACCCTTGTTGAAGCGACTGCCGTCGCCGTAGACGATCCCGTGGGCAACCCCCATGGGCGAGAGGCGGGCATGCCGCAGCCGGTTCGATGGAAATGTCCAGCAGAGGCTGTCGCCGGGACGGAGCTCCGTCGTGACTCGCTCGATTCGCTCACCGCGTTTTGCAGGCGGCTTGCGGACGAACCAGCGATGACCTTCCGTCGCGTAGATCTCCTTGCGCTGGCGGTTCCTCGTGACAACGACGCGATGGAGGCGCTGAATGCCGTACGACCGGAACGGCGCATCGATCCACCGGCCCCGCGTACTGAGAACGCGGTGCACGCCTCCCGCCAACTCGGCGATCGGCCGCACACCCTCCCACGTGATCACCGGGGTCTCACCAGCGAGACAATGGAAGACGCCGAGCTCTGGGTTCACCGAGAACGACGGTGTC
>JBEVDP010000499.1:0-6745 GCA_040513235.1 Acidimicrobiia bacterium
TCGTCGCGACCATCGGCGTCGCGCAACTCTGCCAAGCCGTCACGCTCGCGCTGCCCGAATACCGAACCGGGTCATTGCAAACCGACTTTCCACTTCCCTTTTCGGGTGAATGGACGCCGTTCGCCGACATCGACGTGTCCGCCAGCTAGATTCTCGTGCTGGTCGTCGTGCCGCTCATCACGGTCGGCCTGTGGTGGCTTCTCGGCCACACGGCGTTCGGCGACGCGGTGCGAGCATCGGCAACGAACGCGGATCTCGCTCGCCTTACGGGCATCAACCCCAAGTTCGTGTCGTCGGCGGTGTGGTCGATCGCGGGCTTCCTGTCGGTCGTCGCCGTCCTCCTGACCGCGAGCAACGCCGGCACAACCGACCTCATCCGAATCGGTCCCGACACACTCTTACGGGGGATGGCCGCCGCACTGGTCGGCGGCATGGTGTCCTTCCCTCGTGCCGCCGTCGGCGCGATCGCGATCGGTGTGCTCGAACGGGTGTTGTTCTTCAACTTCACCAGCGAGACCGGATTGGTGCAGTTCTTGCTGTTCGTGGTCGTGCTGCTGCTCGTCGCACGCGTCAGTAAGCGCGACGCGCAGGTCGCGAGCGAGAGCTTCCAGTTCGCGCCCCGCATCGCCGCCGTCCCCGAGCGCTTGCGGCAGATCTGGTGGGTGCGGCAGCTGCCGCGCTTGATCGCCGGGGTTGCATTCGCGATCGCAGCGACCATGCCGCTGCTCTTCGACGAGTCCGCCCGCCACCAGACGTGGGCGACCATCGTTGCGTTCGCATTGTGCGCCGTTTCGGTGGTCGTCCTCACCGGATGGGCGGGTCAGCTTTCGCTCGGGCAGATGGCGTTCGCCGGGCTCGCCGCGCTTGCGGCGGCGACACTGTCACGCGGCGTCTCGATGAACGTGGGCTGGCACGACACTCGCATCGTCGACGGCGAACTCGGTCCGGTCGCGATCCCACTGTTCCTCCTTCTCGGAGCACTCATCGGGTCGGCCGTTGCCATCCTCATCGGGATCGGAGTCGTGCGCGGGCGCGGTGTCGCACTGAGCATCGGTGCGGTCGTCGTGTTGATCGTCGCGATGTTCGCGATCTTCCGGTGGGACACTGGGCTGCATTTGAGCGACGGTGACCCGGCGACGATGTCGTTCCCGTGGACGCTGCTCGTCGGCGCAGGATTCGCAGGCCTGATCGCGGTGATCGTCGGCGTCGGCGCGCTCCGCGTCCGCGGGTTACTGCTCGCAATCAGCACGCTCGCGTTCGCGATCTCGGCCCAGGCGTATCTCTTCGACCGCCGTTTCTTCACGGGCGGCAGTTCGACGGTGCAGATCCCCCGCAGTGACCTCGGACCGTGGGAACTCACGCACAGGAACCGCGCCTACTACTACTTCACCCTGGCGGTGCTCGTCGTCGTGCTGTTGCTCGTCGGTCACCTTCGGCGAACTGGAATCGGGCGCGCCATCGTCGGCGTCCGTGAGAACGAGAACGCGGCAGCGGCGATGACGGTGTCACCCGTACGCGCCAAGCTCACCGCCTTCGCGCTGGCCGGGTTCATCGGCGGGCTGGGTGGCGTGCTCCTGGGCGCGGTGAACACGACGTTCGGGCCCTCACAGCGCTACTTCCTCGTCGAAGACTCGCTGAGACTCGTCTCGATCGCGGTCATCGGCGGTCTCGGCAGTCTGTCGGGTGCCGTCGTCGGGTCGCTGTGGGTCGTTGGTCTGCCGGCGTTCTGGCCGGGCAACGAACTTGTCCCGCTGTTCACGTCGAGTATCGGGTTGCTCGTCATCCTGTTGTACATCCCGGGCGGGTTCGTGCAGATCGGTTACTTCGCACGGGATTCGCTCTTCCGCTGGATGGAGCGACGGCTTCCGGCATTGCCCGCGGCGAAGGCGGTTACGGCGCCACCCGTTTCGTTGCAACCGCCCGACGGGGTCGCGACCGCGGCGCGCAACGTCGACGGCTCGGTCCTCGCCACCGACGACCTCACGGTCACCTTCGGCGGACTCGTCGCAGTCGGCGACGTGTCCCTGCGCGCCGCGCCGGGTGAAGTGATCGGGCTGATCGGGAACAACGGGGCGGGGAAATCGACGCTGCTCAACGCGATCGGCGGCTACGTGCCGAGTCGCGGCCGCGTCCATCTGCTCGGCCGCGACGTGAGCGGGAAGCCTCCGCACGCGCGTGCCCGCCTCGGGCTCGGCCGCACCTTCCAGTCGGCGACGCTGTATCCCGAACTGACGGTCCGCGAGACGGTGCAGCTCGCGTTGGAAGCACGACACCGTTCGTCGTTCTGGGTCAGCCTCGCGTGGCTGCCGGCCGTCCGCCCCGAGCGCACGAATCGCGCGCAGGCGGCAGAGCTGATCGACTTCATGGGGCTCGGCCGCTACGGCGATCGCTACATCGCCGAACTCTCGACGGGAACGCGCCGCATCGTCGAGCTGACGACGATGCTCGCGGTTGCGCCCCGAGTGATCTGCCTCGACGAGCCAACCGCGGGAGTGGCGCAACGAGAAGCGGAAGCGTTCGGGCCCCTCATCCTTCGGATCCAGCGCGAGCTCGCCGCGACCCTCGTCGTCGTCGAGCACGACCTACCGCTCATCATGTCGATCAGCGACCGCATCTACTGCTTGGAAGCGGGCCAGGTGATCGTCGAAGGCACGCCCGAGGCCATGCGAGTCGACCCGCAAGTCATCGCTTCGTATCTCGGAACGGACGAGCGCGCGATCGCGCGCAGTGACGCGAGCCGCACGCCCGAAGCAATGACGCGTCCCGGGGCTCGATAGCCCCCGGGACGCCTCTCTGCTGACTAGGCGCAGACGCCGCCGCTCGCGTCCTGCACGTCGGTGAGCGCACTCCAGTCGCCACTCGCGCCGACGCTCGAGTCCCACTCGACCAGACGGAACTCGTCGTCGGCTGCGTACTTCCCGGCACACAACGACGCGATGTTCGTCCCGACGAGCTCGATCGCACCGAAGTCGTCGACCGCGGCTTGCCAGTTCGCGTTGGTCAGTTCCGGACCCACCTTCTCGGCGATGGCCTTGAACATCACGAGCTCGCCGCAGAAGTCGGCGACCGCGATGTAGACCTGCTGCTTCTTGCCGTTCTCGTCGGGCTGCAACTCCGCCGGACCGATCACCGTCTCGCCGGTCGCGGCTTCGTATGTGTCGATGCACTGTTGGAGCAACGGTGTCTTGTCGTCCCACGATTCAGTGTCGGTCCGGCCGCGCGTGCTCAGCGATCCGTCGTACGGGTTGGGACTCACGCCCTCGCTCGCGAGGTCTTGGCCCTGCTGGGATGTCGAGTCGTCGTCGAATATCAGCTGCACGTCGGGCATCGCTTCCTTGATCTTTTGGACGAACTGCTTCGCCGAAACAGTCAGGCCGGCCATGAAGATCGTGTCGACGCCCTCGCCCTGCCATTGTTCGAGGAATGCGTCCATCTGGGCTTGCGCCTGCGAGGTGTCCTCACCGGTGATCGTGAGCACCGCGGTCGAGCCGAGCGAAGCACCTGCCTCCTCGAGTGCAGGCGCGATCACATCATTCGCGCGGCCTTCGCTGTCCTGGTCGGCAACGACGGCGACTGTCTTGCCCTCGAGCATGCCTTGCTCCGACAGGAGCGTGATGAAGACCTTTGCTTGCTGTTCCTTCGTGCTATCCGGTGTCAGAAGGAGCCCGCCGGGTGCTTCGTCGATCCACACCTGTTCGAGCTCGTGACCGATGTGAACCGTCTCGTGATCGCGCGCGACGCAGAGCTGGCCATCACCGGTGAAGTCGATGAAGACGCCGAGGACCGCGAACACGTCCTCGTCCTCGGTCCATTGGGTACACAACGTCAGCGGGTCAGGTTGCTGGCCGGGCAGCAGCGGATAGGTCTTGTACACCGGCTCGACCATGCGGCCGAGAATGCCGCCACTCGCGTTGATGTCGTCGACGAACACCTGGGCGATTGCCTGCTGATCACCACGCGCGAAGTCAACGAACTGCGCGATCGTGCTGTAGTCGCCGATCGCAATTCCGAGCTTGATCGTGTCGGCGGTGACGCCATGGCCGAGATCGGTGAGCTCAGCCGACGCTTCCGTCGTATCCGAGGCCGATGCTTCCGTGGTCTCACTGGTGTCGTCGCTGGCGGCATCGTCATCGTCGTCGTCGCCACCGCATCCCGCGATGACGAGCACGGCCGCCAACATCACCGAAACCATGAGACGAAGCGTGAATCGGTTCCTGGTCGGCCGGTACATGGCAACCCCCCGGTTATGCCTCGTGGCGTCGCGCACTCTACGGCCCGCGCGACCGCGTGTCCTCGCGAGGGCGGATAGCGTCCGATCCATGAAGAACTGGGAACTCGAGCGGCGCGGGGCGATCGCGCTCGCCACGTTCACGCGTCCGCCGCGCAACCTCATGTCGATGGCAGCGATGACCGAATTCGAGGGCCTCCTGGGGACCATTGCCGATGATCCCGAGATCGCGGTGTTGGTCGTTACGGGCGGGGTCGACGGCTACTTCGTCGCCCACGCCGACCTCGACGACCTGACTGCGCTGGGGCGGGGCGAACCGGTGGAAGGCGACCCCGGGTCGTGGGGCCGCGCCTTCGCGCAGCTCGCGGCCATGCCGCAACCCGTCGTCGCCGCGATCGACGGGCAGGCGTGGGGCGGGGGCTGTGAGCTCGCGTTGGCGTGCACGCTCCGTGTCGCAAGCGAACGCGCCCACTTCGGCCAACCCGAGGTCGCGGTCGGCATCATTCCCGGCGGGGGCGGCACCCAGCGGCTGCCCCGGCTCGTCGGCGCCGGACGCGCCGCCGAACTGATCCTCTCGGCGCGGATCATCGACGCGGCAGAAGCGTTGCGCATCGGCCTCGTCGAAGCCGTGTTGCCCACTGACGAATTCGTGGCGCACGCGTTGCAGTGGGTCGAACCGATGGCGACCAAGCCGCGCCCGGCCTTGTTCGCAGCCAAGCGGGCGATGGTCGACGGGCTCCAGCTGCCCCTCGACGAGGGGCTGCGCGTCGAAGGCCGGCTGTTCATCGAGTGCCAGATCCGGCCGGAGACGATCGCGCTCCAGAACCGGGTCGCGGACGCGGAGCGCGCCGCGCCTCCCGGTCGGATCGTCGAACTCGAGTAGCCCGCCGGCGCCTACGCGAGCGCGACGAGGTCGAGGAGATCGCTCGACCAGTAGTCGAGGACACCCTCGGGCATCAGCAACACCCGGTTGGGTTCGAGCTCCTCGACGAATTCGGTGTCGTGGCTCACGATCACCATCGCGCCCTTCCACTCACGCAAGGCCGCGCCGATCGCGGTACGCGACGACGGGTCGAGGTTGTTCGTCGGCTCGTCGAGCAACAGCAGGTTGTGCGCGCTGGTGACGAGCAACGTGAGCGCGAGTTTGGTCTTCTCGCCGCCCGAGAGTGTGCCGGCGTCCTGGAACGCGAGGTCGCCCCGCAAACCGAACATGCCGAGTAAACCGCGCAGGTACTGGTCGGCGAGACCCGATTGTTCGCGCACGTGGGCGAGCACGCTGCGACCGGGCGTAATTCCCTCGTGTTCCTGCGCGTAGTAGCCCATCGACGTGTTGTGTCCGAGGCGTACGTCCCCCAGCTCGGGTTCGATGGTGCCGACGATCGAGCGCAACAGTGTCGTCTTGCCCGCGCCGTTCAAGCCGAGGACGAGGAGACGCTCACCGCGACCGACGTCGAACGTCACGTCCTCGAACACGACCTTCGGACCGAATGCCTTCGCGAGGTCTTCGACCTCCAGCACGACCTTGCCCGCACGCGGCGGATCCGGGAGTTTCACCTTGATCGTGCGTTCGGCCTTCTTGGCCTGAACCCGTTCCGCGTGCATGCGCTCGAGGCGGGTGTCGAGCGACTTGGCCTGGCGGGCGCGCGTCGCAGACTGGTGCCGCATCACGTCGGCGAGCGATTGGATGCGGTTGATCTCCGACGTCTGGCGCGCCGCCAGTTTTGCTCGCCGTTCCTCGTCTTCGCGTCGCGCTTCGAGGTACTGCGAGTACGTACCCTTGTATTCGATGAGTTCGCCCTCGTCGAGGTGCAGTACGCGCGTGATCGCCTGGTCGAGTAGTGCGAGGTCGTGGCTGATGACGAGCAGAGCACCACGAAAGCTCCGCAGGAACTGCATCAGCCACGCTTTGGCGTCGACGTCGAGGTGGTTGGTCGGTTCGTCGAGGAGCAAGAGGTCTTCGTCGGCGAAAAGAATGCGCGCGAGTTCGGCTCGGCGCCGCTCGCCGCCCGAGAGAGCGGTGATCGGGAGATCGAGGCGGTCGGACGCGAGGCCCAGCCCGGCCGCGATGCGCCGCACCTCGGATTCCGCCGCGTACCCACCGGCCATGCGGAACTCGTCCTCGGCGTTGGTGAACGCCTTGACGTTGCGCGGCGACGGGTCGGCGTCCATGCGCTTGTGCAACTCGTCGAGACGGTGCGCGGCCGCATCGAGACCGCGGCCCGACAAGACGTGCGCGAGCGCGGAACCGTCGAGTCCGGCGCCGCGGCGCGGCGGATCCTGCGCGAGTTCCCCGAGCGCCGGGGGTCGCGCGACGACCCCGCCGGCCGGCGCCGCGTCGCCGGCGAGCACCTTCAGGAGCGACGTCTTGCCCGCGCCGTTGCGCCCGACGAGCCCGACCTTGTCGCCCGCGTGCAGCGAGAAGGAAGCGCCGCTCGTCGTGAGCCGGCCCCCGACTTCCACACTGAGATCACGCACTTGAAGCACCAAGTCATGCTATTGCCCATGCGTCTCGGTCTG
>JBEVDP010000500.1:0-3469 GCA_040513235.1 Acidimicrobiia bacterium
GGTTCACGCTGATCCGCAGCGTCGTGCTCCCCGCCGCCCTACCGTCGTTCGTCGGGGGGTTGAAGCAGGGCTGGGCGTTCGCCTGGCGCAGCCTGCTCGCCGGCGAGCTCATCGTGCTCCTCGGAAGGCCGGCGTTGGGGCAGGAGCTGCAGGGTGCGCGCGACCTCAACAACTACCCGATGATGTACTCCGTGATGGTGATGATCTTCATCATCGGCATCGTCGTCGACGCGCTGGTGTTCGGCACCGGCGAGCGTTGGATCCGACGGCGCTACGGACTGATGGATGCCAGCGAGTCGTAGCCCGAAGGCTCAGGAGTCGCGATCGAGTTCCTCGACGACGACCGTCTGCATGACGTCGCCGACCTGGGTCGCGGTCGCGACGTCCATGCCTTCGATCACGTGGCCGAACAGGTTGTAGTTCGGCGTGAGCTTGCGCGTGCAGTCGTCGATGCAGATGAAGAACTGCGAGCCGTTCGTGTCGGCGCCGGAGTTCGCCATCGCGACCGCACCGTGGGTGTAGTCGGCCTTCACCGGCTCGTCGGCGAAGCGGTAGCCCGGGCCGCCGCGCCCGCTGCCTTCGGGGCAGCCGCCCTGGATCACGAACTCGGGTACGACGCGGTGGAACGTCAGGCCGTCGTAGTAGCCGTCGCGCGCGAGGCCGACGAAGTTGTTGACCGTGTTCGGCGCGAGCTCTGGATCGAGATCCATCACGATCGTCCCGCGGTTCGTGGTGATGGTGGTGCGGTAGATCTTCGACGCGTCGGTTTGCGGTGCGGGCTGGTCGACCACGGGAAACTCCTCGCCAGGGTTCAGGGGGTCGTCACAGTATCGGGCAACGCCTCGTCGAGCGCCCCGAGCACGGTTTCCCGCATGGGATGGTCGGGCGGGGCAAGCGTGAGCCACAGCTGGAAGTCGGAAACCGCCGCCGCGGGATTGCCGGCGAAGTTCGCGTTCACCAGCCCGCGGAACACATACGCGTCCGCGAACTCGTCGTCCAGCGCGATTGCGTGGTTGAGGTAGTCGATCGAGGACGCGAGCAAGGCGTCGCGCTCGGGTCCGTCCTCGAGTCCGCCCGCGGCCAACCCCGTGATCCAGCCCATGTAGGTCGGCGGCTCCGGCGCGCTCGGATCGATCGCGCCGGCCGCGCCGTAATGCTCGAGCGCAGCCGGCGGATCCGCGGAAAGCAACGCGCGCGCGTACGCGATCTGTGCGTTGTAATCGTCGGGTTGTTCCTCGGCCGTGCGCGCCAAGGCCGCGACCGAGTCCTCGACGTCGCTGTCCTGGTTGCCCGTGATCGTCTCACCCGGATCGCGCGTCCCGACGGCACGCGTGAGCGCGATGCCTGCCAGTACTGCGAACACGGCGATGCCCGTCACCGTGGCGATGCGCAGCCAGCGCGGCCCGCGTGGGGCTTCGGGAAGCGGTCGCTCGACACCGTCGTCGAGCGTGCGAATCACGGCGGCCGCGCGCGCCGTGTAGTCGTCATGTAGCTCGCGGTACGTCGCGTCATCGATGTTGCCCGCGTCGCGTTCGGCTTCAAGGTCGGCGAGCGACTGCAGCAGGAACTCACGTTCCGCTTCGAGCGTCATGCTTCACGCTCGCGGGCGACGATCGCCTCGTCGTCGGCCGTCGCCTCCAAGCGCGGCTCGCGGCTCCACCGCCGCAGCGCGATCACGAGTCCGGCGCCCCCGGCGAGCACGACGATGACCGGGATCCCCCACGCGAGCAGCGCGATGCCGTCGTCTCCGGGCTTGAGGCTCACGTCCTCGCCGTAGCGCTCGACGTAAACGGCCACGATCTCGGAGTCGGACTCCCCCGCGGCGAGGCGCTCGCGCAGATCGACGCGCATCGCGCGCGCTTCGGGTGCGTTGCTCTCCCCCAATGCTTCACCGGCACAGACCGGACAGGCCAGCTCGCGCTCCAAGCGCCGAGCCCGGGCCTCGACGGATTCCGACGGCTGCGACCGAGCCACGAGCACGACCAGCGCCCCGAGCACGACCGCGGCGAGCACGAGCCACGGTGACCAGCGCCGCATCAGACGCTCCCGCGTGCTTCCGCCAGCATGAGCTCGAGATCCTCGAGCCGCACTTCGAGCCGTTGTTCCATGACCACGCGGCCGTCGGGCCCGATCGCAAACGTCTCCGGTTGCCCGGTTACGCCGAACTCGAGCGACGCGCGACTCTCGGGATCCATTGCGACGGTCCAGCCGATCCCGTCTTCGGTGACGAGTGCGCGCACAGCCGACTCCGTGTCGTCGCGCACGATGCCCACCATCTCGAAGTCGGGTTCGTCCTTGTGCCGTTCGTAGAACGCGTGCAACGCGGGCGCTTCGTTCAAGCACGGGATGCACCACGTGTTCCAGAAGTTCACGATGACGGTCTTGCCGGCGAGTTCGGCCGGCGTCACGGTCTCGCCGTCGAGGGTGGTCAGCGTGTAGTCGGGACGGCGGTTGACCTGGCTCGGCACCGTCGTCGGTCCTGAATCCTCGACGTTCACCGCCAGCACGACACCGAGGACGACGATGACGAAACCCGCCGCGGCCGCAATCCAGCGGACGCGGCGTTTCACGTCGTCACCTCGACGAGATCGGGGTCGGCCGTCGCGGGTTCGTCATGCGCGCGATCGAGGACTGGTGCCCGCTTCACGGGGAGCAGCGCGACCGCGGTGCCGAGCGCCATCAACAAGCCGCCGATCCACAACCACAACACCATCGGGTTCACCTGCACGCCGAGCGTGACCCGGGCGTCGGCGGTCGGTGACGAGATCAGCGTGAGGTAGAGATCACGGACGAGCCCGGTCCGCACCGATGGGGTGCCGATCCCACTCCCGAAGCCCGGATAGGAGGAGATCGAGGGCGCATACGTGCCGAGACTGTCGCCGCCGCGCGAAACCGCGACGCGCGCCTTGACCGTCGTCTTCTGGTCGCTCTGTTCGAGCTCGGGCCCGAGGTACGTGACGGTGAAGCCGCGCACCGTCGCCGACTCTCCCCGCGCGAGTTCGACCTCGCGCTTCGTGGTGTAGCCCGACGACGCGGCGATCGCGACGGCGATCGACACCACACCGACGTGCACGAGCAGCCCGCCGTACAACCGCGGGTTGCCACGCACCATGCGCACGCCCGCGACTGGAATCGATTCGCGATTCGCGCGGCGGCGGGCTCCGATTCCTATCGCGACCGTACGCGCGATGCTCGCAAGCGCGAACCCTGCCAGTGCGAAGGTCAGCACCTGGCTCACACCACGCGCGCCGAACGCGACGGCGACGGCGAGCGTGATGCCGCCCACCCACGCCGGGATCAACAATCGGTCGCGCATCACCGCACCGCTCGTCGCCCGCCACGGAAGCAGCGGACCAACGGCCATGAGGAACAACAGGGCGATCCCGATGGGTGCGCCCATGCGTTCGAAGTAGGGCTCGCCCACCGACAGCGTGCGGTCTTGGAGCGCTTCGGCGAGCAACGGGAACAC
>JBEVDP010000501.1:0-10489 GCA_040513235.1 Acidimicrobiia bacterium
ACCACGACGACGTTGGCTCCGACCACGACGACGTTGGCTCCGACCACGACGACGTTGGCTCCGACCACGACGACGTTGGCTCCGACCACGACGACATGCCCGGACTGCGTGCCGAACACACAGGGCGTGACGTCGACGACGTTGCCGCCGACGACCACAACGTCCACGACCGTTGGCGGCGCAACCTCTTCGGTTCCGCCCACCACGGTGATGCCGGCGACGACCACGACGCTGCTGTTGGGCGCGCAGGCCACGGCCGATCCCGCGACGACTCCGACGACAACGGCGGCGAGCTCGCAGGCGACCGACACGTTGCCCACCACTGGTGGCGACAGTGCGCTCCTGTGGTTCGGCCTCGCCGCCGCGGCCGCCGGCGTCACACTGATCGCCGGTAGTCGCCGCCGAGCCAACGACTAAGCCGACCGCGCTCTGATCTTGCGCCTGCCGGCCCCCACCCGGCGGGCGCAGGGTCTCTCCTTTCTCAGCCTTTCCTTCTCAGGGCGTGATGGGCGCGTCGCGTGGGCCCTCGTCGATCGAATCGACGGTCGAGTACGTGAAGACCCGGATGCCGTCCGGCCACGCGTGCGGGCCCAAGCCCGCTTTGCGCCACAACTCGTCGACGAAGTCGTCGGCGTCGCACACCTTGGGCCACACCGCCGGGAGGAACGTCGCCCGGTGTCTTCCAGCTTCGACCAAGATGCCGTCGAGACCGGGACGCAGCTCCTCGACCAGGGCAGCACGCGACCTCGCAGCAAGCGGCCGGAGCGGTGACAAGACCGAGACCTTCACCGCCATCAACGAGAAGTCGCCGAGCCCGACCGACGGGACGCGCGGATCATCGAACGCCGCCGCGAGCGCGTTCTGGGCTACGTCGACACCGAGAGCTCGTGTCGCTTCGAGGGTACCGACGCATCCGAGGAGTTCGCCCTCGCGCTCGAGGGTGACGAACGTCGCGGCCTGCATGGTGAGTTCAGCCGGGAGCGCGTCAATCGCCGGCAGTCGGCGCCGACCCGACGCGAGCGCATCTCCGATTGCCTCGATCGCCAATGCCGGGAGGCGCGCGTCGGACTCGCTCATCCGGGCGTATACGCGAACGCCGCGTAGCCGACGACGCGCTCGCGATCGCCGGCCGTGTCGCCCGACGTCCGCCGGTCGAGGAGCAATGGCCGCATTCCCCGCCGGCCGGCCGCGACCATCAGCCCGCGCAGCGGCACCGCGCCGCACGCGTCGTAGCTGCCGATCGCGTCGGTGCGACCCGTGAGAATGGCCGCGACCGTCCGGAGATCGTGCGCGGTGGCTTCGTCGTGGCGTTCGTAGTGCGACAGGTCGGTCGAGACGACGATCAGCGTCTCGGGGCCGCCCCACAGTGCGTCCAGGACAGAACCGACGACGTCTGCCTCGGCGCGGCCCACGACGAGCGGGAGCACCCGGAAGTCGGTGAAGACGCGCTGGAGGAACGGGAGGTGAACTTCGAGGCTGTGCTCGCCGGTGTGAGGGCCGTCGTCGATCGTGACGCCGGGCTGCGCGGCTGCGACCGCGCGCGCGTCGGTGTCGACGAGCACGTCGCCGAGCGGCGAGCGGAACGCGTCGACGCTGGGCGCGGCCAGTCCCGCGAGCGGGACGCGGTGCGCGGGGCCGAGGAGCACGATGGTTCGCACGGTGTCACGGAGCGGTGTGAGCCGCGCGTACGCGGCCGCCGCGATCGGGCCGGAGTACACGTAGCCGGCGTGGGGCACCACAATGGCCTTGGGGCTGAGCGACCCTGCGCCCGCCTGCGCGATGAGTTCGTCGAGCACGCGGGTCAGCAGCGCAGGCGTAGCGGGGTAGAACGTGCCCGCGACCGCGGGTTCCCGCACGCGCGTGCTCATCGTGCGGTCTCGATCCGCACCGGGAGCCGGCGCGCGCCCCAAGTCCCTTTGGGTCCGGAGAAGCGTCCGGGCAGGCGTTCGCCGCACGCTCGACAGTGGCCGTCGTCGGTGAGCGCATAGCTGCCGAGCCGGTACCAATCGCGCTCGATGAGGAGCGCATCGCACGTGACGCAACGGGTGGAGCCGCCGTCGGTGTCGTGCACATTGCCTGTGTAGGCGTACAGGACTCCGTTCGCGCGCGCGATCGAACGGGCACGAGTCAACGTGGCCGGCGGCGTCGGCGGGACGTCGAGCATCTTGAAGTCCGGATGGAAGGCAGTGAAGTGCATGGGGACGTCGGGACCGAGGTTGGTGACGACCCATCGGGTCATCGCGTCGAGTTCTTCGTCGGAATCGTTCTTGTCCGGGATGAGCAGGTTCGTGATCTCGACCCACACGTCGGTCTCGTGCACCAGGTACTCGAGCGTGTCGAGCACGTCGCGCAGATGTCCGCCGCACACGTGGTGGTAGAAGTCTTCGGTGAAGCCCTTGAGATCGACGTTGGCGGCGTCCATGTGCGCGTACATCTCGCGGCGGGGTTCGGGACAGATGTAACCCGCTGTCACGGCGACGCTGGCGATGCCCGCCGCGCGGCACGCATCGGCGACGTCGATTGCGTACTCCATGAAGATCGTCGGGTCGTTGTAAGTGAACGCAACACTGCGGCACCCGAGCCGCTGCGCGGCCGCGACCAGGTCGTCTGGCGTTGCCGCGTCGGCGAGCGTGTCGAGTTCCTTCGACTTCGAGATGTCCCAGTTCTGGCAGAAGCGGCACGCAAGGTTGCATCCGGCGGTGCCGAACGACAGCACCGACGACCCGGGCAGGAAGTGGTTGAGCGGCTTCTTCTCGATCGGATCCACACAGAATCCTGACGAGCGGCCGTAGGTCGTGAGCACGACTCCGTCGCCCTCACGGGCGCGCACGAAGCACAACCCGCGCTGGCCGTCGCGGAGCTTGCAGGCGCGCGGACACACGTCGCACTGCACCCGCCCGTCGGCCAGCGCATGCCAGTACCGCGTAGGGACGGTTGTCACGCCTCCAGTGTCGCGCCGCCGGACGAGCCGGTGTCGCCGACCCGATGTCGCCTTACCCGATGTCGATGGCCGCGCTGACTGTCGCCTGGTCGATCTCGCTGCGCAGCGCGTCTATCTGGAGCGTCCACTCGCCTGTGAAGGGAAGGCTGACCGTGCCCACGTAGGTACCGTCGCCTACGGGGGTGAGCGCGATGGCGATGGGCGCCAGGCCGCGCGTCTCTTCCGCCATCGTCGCTGAGATCTCGATCGGCTCGAACGCGGCGCCGTCGCGCGTCACCACGATTGTCAGCTCGTTGGTGCCGCTGAGCGCGGGGGAGAGCGACACCTCGAAGCTCATGTCTTCGTCGGTGAGCGTCTCTTCGAATCCCGCCGCGGGCACCGGGCCGACACCGGAACCGGATCCCGCACTTTCTTCGTTGGCGACGCGGGCGGGTGTGGTGTTCACGAGCACGGCGGTGACGGCCAGAACCAGCGCCGCAATCGCGACCTCCGCGATCACCGAATCGCGCAGGTCGCGAACGAGCTCGGGCTCGGCTTCGACGCGCGCGGCACCGGGCCCGACCGGCAGCGGTTCGCGGGCACGCGTTTCTTCCCGGCCGCGCAGCACGGCTCGACTCACGCTCGCGGCCGTGAGCACGAGGCCGACGAGACCGACCTTCACGAGGAGCAGCCGTCCGTAGGCGGTGTCGACGATCGACTCGAGGCCGTCGGTCTGGCGGAGGCCCTGGAGGAATCCGGATGCCACGATCACCGCGATCGCGATAGGTGCGATCGCAGAGAAGCGGTGTGCAGCATCGACCGCGCCGCGCAGCATGACGCGACGCGTCAGCGCGACGACGAGGACGACGACGCCGCCCAACCAGATCGCGGCGCCGCCGAGGTGGAACAGGTCGAGCATCGTCGCGAAGGTCGTCCACCGGCCAGTGCGCGCGTGACCCGCGAACGTGAACGTCGCGAGGAGCGCGACACCGAGTACGGTGGCGAGCCCGGCCACCGGCGGCCGCGGCACTCGCTCGGGCCTCCGCAACCAGGGCAGCGCGAGCAGCAGCAGGAACGCGCGCACCAGCCACGATTGCCCGAACCGGGTGTCCATCACGTCGCCGATCGCGCCCGTATCCAGCGCACCGCTGATTGTCTGCCCCGATGAATACGCGGCCTGAAGCGCGATTCCTGCGAACGCGGTGACGAACGCGACGATCCAGCTGACCCACAGCAATCCCCGTTGGCCCGGATCTCTGCCCGCTTCGGGCCAGCGTGTCCAGAGGAAGAAGAGCGCGCCAATGAGCGTCAGGACAGACGCGAACGCAAGCGCGCGCGTCAGACCGAACGTGATCCCGACGCCGCGGTTGGTGTCGCCCTCGAGCAGGCCGGCGATGTCGTCGCTGTCGGCGGTCGGCGTCCCGACCGAGAACGTGAACGCGCCGGTGATCGGGTGCGAGTCCTGCGACACGACATGCCAGTCGACGACGTACGAGCCGTCGTCGAGATCGGGGAGCGTCGCCGTGATGATCTCGTCGCCGGCACCGTGCTCGGAGTCGCCGACGCCGTCGACCACGGTGCCGTTCCCGTCGAGCAGTCGGATGGAGTCGTCGACGACCTGCACGCCTTCGGAGAACTCGATGGTGATCGCAGCGGGCGGTTCCCCCGCCGGCAATTCACTGTCAGGCGCGGGATCGGAGCCCTCGAACACCGCGTGCGCGCCTGCGGGCGACGCGAAGAGACCGATGGCCGCGACCGTGAGCGCCGCCGCCGCGAGCAGTCGTCTCAAGCCGCGAGCGCGATCTCGTCGCCTGAGGGGCGCCGGTGCGTCTGGGCGATGAGAGTCCACGTCGCGATCATGCCCAAGACGGCAATGCCGTGCGTCACCAGGCGCAAGTTGTCGCCCCGCCCGGCCGCCGCATCGAGTGCGGCGAGGAGCACGCACGACCCCACGAGCACGGTCCCGATCGGGAGGAACCCGGACAGCGCGCGCGCCGGCCGCGCGGCAACCCACACGAAGCCCACCGCGAGGGCGATGTCGAAGGACGCGAGGTGCTGTTCGTGCGTGGCGTGGCCCGTCGTAAGCAGGCTGGGAAGCGCGAGGAGCATGAGGAGCACAGCCGCGCCGACGAGGCCGAGGCGCACTGCCCGGTCCCGGGCCGGCGCGGCCGGCGGGGCGGGAAGCGCGGCGAGGATCGCCGCGGTGAGATCGGGCACAGGTGGCGCGGGCGCGACCCGCGCGATCCGCTGCACGAGTTCCGCGTCGGCGACGAACGCGCGACAGGCAGGGCAGGTCGCGATGTGCGCGGTGGCCGCGGCCTGTTCGGCCTCGCTGAGTTCGCCGTCGAGGCCGGCGGAGACGAGCGCTTGCGCGTGGTGGCAGTCCATACCGCGTTAGTCGCCCGCCGGCCGGACTTGGTTCCCGGCTCGATCGGATCCACGCCCGCGACGCGAGTACCTTCCCGGGCCCGTGGACGAGCTGACCTCCCATCTCCTGCAAGCCCAGACCGGCGACCGGCTCGCCTTCGCGGCGGCCGTGCGCGCCAGTCAGGGCGAGGTGTGGCGCTTGTGCGCGCATCTCGTCGGGCATGACGAGGCTGACGACGTCACTCAGGACACCTACGCCCGCGTGTACCGGGCGCTGCCGGCGTACCGGGCCGAGGCGAGCGGCCGGACTTGGCTGCTCGCGATCGCCCGGCGCGCCTGCGCTGACGCGGTCCGCCGCCGCGTGCGCGTGCGCCGGCGGGAAGCGGCCGCGGCCTCGGTCGCTCCCGTCCCCGACCCGAACGGCGCGCTCGCGGTGGAGGCGCTGCTCGCCGGCCTCGACGCCGACCAGCGGACTGCCTTCGTCCTCACCCAGCTGCACGGTCTCACTTACGCGCAGGCGGCTGCGGTGTGCGACGTGCCGCTGGGCACGATCCGTTCCCGGGTCGCGCGGGCCCGCGCCGAACTCGTCGAGACGCTGCGCGCCGCCGACGCCGTCTGAAGAACTCGGGAACTGGTAGGCCCGGACGGACGACTACCCATGTGAGGAGCGGGCACCAGGCCCGTTCGCGTCATCTCGGGGGCAGGCGTGCGTGGTCAAAGGTGGTTCGGGTCTCTTGTGCTCACGGGAGCGATCGTCGCGTTGGTTGCCGCGCCGGCGGCCGCGCACGTGTGAGTGAGTCCGAGCGAGGCGGAACAAGGCAGCTTTACGACGCTGACGTTCCAGGTGCCGAACGAGCGGCCCGACGCGGGCACCGTCGCCGTCGAGATCAACATGCCCGAAGACGCGGTGATCCCGTTCGTCTCCGTGAAGCCGGTGCCGGGCTTCGAGGTCGAGGTCGAGCGGCGCACGCTCGACGAGCCCGTCGAAGCCGAGAGCGGTGAGATCACCGAACTGGTCAGCAAGGTCACGTGGACGGGCGGTCCGATCGAGCCTGGGCAGTTCCAGCAGTTCGACATCTCGGCGGGTCCGTTGCCGGACGATCTCGACAAGCTCGAGTTCCCCGCGCTCCAAACCTACGAGGGCGGCGAAGTCGTGCGGTGGATCGAAGAGGTTCCGGCCGGCGGTGAGGAGCCCGAGCACCCTGTACCGACGCTGATGCTCGTCGCAAGCACAGGCGACGCCCACGCTGGCGGCGACGAGCAAGCGACCGAAGAAGAGGGGAGCGAAGCCGAAGAGGCTTCGACCAGCGGCGAAGCCGCGGCCGCAACCGACGACTCGAGCAGCGACTCCGACGCGCTCGCGATCGTTGCGCTCATCGTCGGCGTCCTCGGCGTGGTTCTCGGCGGCCTCGCCCTCATCCGCCGCCGCACCACCTAACCCGCGCAACTGCCCATGCGACGCATGTTCATATCGTTGTCAGCGGCAGGTGCGGTAGCTCGTCTGCAGGTAGACCGCGACGCGTGTGATCCGCTCGTCGGCGAGGTCGAACACGACGACCTCGTCGGTGCGCAGCCGCCCGCCCTCGTCGTCGACGGTTTCGTCGAGCTCGACGATCACGGTCGCACCCGCGGCGAGCACCCGTCGGACGCGCAACTCGTAGCCCGCCAGCCCGACGATCGTCGTCCGGAGGAACTCGGCATAGGCGTCCCGGCCCCGCACGACGTCGCGATACGGGCCAATGCGCTCGACGTCGGGCGCGAGCGTGCCCGCAAGTGCTTCCCAGTCGGCGGTTCCGAGCGCGGCGAGATAGCGCTCGACGGCCGTCACGCCGGGCCGAGCGCGTCCGACAGCAGCGCGCGGGCGTCGTCGTCGAGGGGAACGCGTGTGATCGCGGCGACCCCGGCCGGACTCATCTTCTTCGCGGTCTTCACGAGCACGCCGGAGAGCGTGTCGGGTTCGAGCCGGGCCGCGACGTCGGCAAGTTGCGTTTCCAGGAACACGAGGCACAACGCGTCTTCAAGCACTTGAACTTCGGCATCGCGCCCGAGACCTTGCTTGCGCACCAGTGTCTGGACACGGGTCACCGTTTCCGAGTCGTAGCCGGCAGTGTCGAGAATCGCTCCGAGCTCGCGCGCGTGCCGTTCGTGAAGATCCCGTCGCCACCGCAGGTAGCCCGCGCGCCCGGCCGGATACGACGAGCGCGGCACGGTCCACCGTCGCAGATGATGGCCCCGCGCCGCGAGCAGCAACGGCTCGCTCGGCGTCGCGTCGAGATCGCGGACCCACTCCGTAACGAGTTCCGCGTGGACGATCTCCTTGGGCCCAGTGCGATCGCGCACCGTGATCGTCGTCGGATCCTCGGCGTTGGCGGCGTCGATCGCCGCGATCGCGCGCTCGAATCGCTCGTTCATCCCCCGAGGTGCGTGCCGAACCATGCGAGCGTGCGTTGCCACGCGTCGGCTGCGGCCTCGGGGTGATAGTCGGGCCGGGCGTCGCAGTGGAAGCCGTGGCCGGCGGTGGGGTAGCGCACGATCTCCGTGTCGACTTCGGCCGCGAACAGCGCGCCGCGCAGTTGCTCGACGTCGTCGACCGGGATCGAAGCGTCCTGGTCGCCGAACAGTCCGAGCCACGGCGTCTGGAGCGTCGCGGCTTCGGAGATGAGCGGCGGGAACTGCGGCAACCGGCCGGTCACGATGCCGCCACCATAGAAACCGACCGCCGCCCCGAGCGCACGGCGCAACGCGGTCAGGAACGTGACGCGTCCGCCGGCGCAGAACCCGACGATGCCGATGCGGTCGTCGGCAAAGCCCGCGGCCCGCAGGTGATCGAGCGCGGCGTCGACATCGGCGAGGATCGCGTCGTCACCGCTAACGGATCCGAACAGCTCGAGCACCTTTTGCATGTCGCCGTAATCGGCGGTGCCGCCGCCGGCGCGGTGGAAGAGGTCGGGCGCCACCGCGTGGTAGCCCGCGGCTGCGAAGCGCCGGGTGACGTCTTCAATGTGGGGGTTGACTCCGAACGCCTCTTGGATGACGACGATCGCGCCTTCGGTATCGCCGTCGGGTGTCACGTCGTAGACGCGCATCGGACCATCGGGCGTCGTCAGCATGATCGAGTCGGCGGGCATGGCGCGCAGGCTACGCCCTCCCGCCGATTCCCGTACTCGCGTTAGCGAGCGTTGAGGATCTCGTCGACGAGCCCGTACGCGAGCGCTTCTTCGGGCGTGAACCATCGGTCGCGTTCGCCGTCTTCGAGGACGCGCTCGACCGGCTGCCCGCAGTGCTTCGCGGTCAACTCGGCCATGAGCACGCGCATGCGGGTGAACTGCTCGGCTTGGATCGCGATGTCGACCGCGTAGCCCTGCACCGCGCCGTGGGGTTGGTGCAGGAGGATGCGGCTGTTCGGGTAGGTGGCGCGCTTGCCCGGTGTGCCCGCGCACAGGAGGAACTGCGCCATCGACGCCGCGAAGCCCATGCACACCGTGGCCACGTCGCTGCGCAACGCCTGCATGGTGTCGTAGATCGCAAAGCCGGCGTCGACCTCGCCACCCGGCGAGTTCAGGTACAGCGTGATGTCGCGGTCGGATTCCGCGTCGAGCACGAGCAGTTGCGTGCAGATCCGCTCCGCGAGCGGCCCGTCGATCGGGCCGGTGAGCATCACCCGCCGCTGCTGGAGGTTCCGCTTGGCCAGTTCCTCCTCGAAGCGAGGCGGTGCGGGCGGCTCGGGGACGACCGTGTTGTGCAACTGCATGGTTGCAGATCGTAACGCTCGCAGGCGGTAAGGTGCAACCCATGAGTTGCATCGCCAATGCGTGTATAGAACGCGACGCGGACCTCCCGGGCGATCCGGACACGGTGTGGGAGGAGCTGATCGGCGGCGACTGGCTCGGTGAGGACGCCGACCTCGAACCGCGTCCCGGAGGTCCGGTGCGGGTCGACGGCGCCGACGGCTTGCGGGTCGGCGTCGTCGACGACGTGGTCCCGGGCCGGCGGCTCGCCTTTTGGTGGTCGGGTGCCGGCGACGACGCGCCGCCTTCCTATGTAGAAATCGAGCTGGAGCCCGCGGGTGCCGGGACGCGCATCCACATCCGGGAGACGGTCGTCGACGTCGACCGGGTCACCAGCGCCCCGCTCGCCCGTGCCTGACCGCGATCTCGTCTTCTCCGCGCTCGCCGACCCGACCCGGCGCGCCATCGTCGAGTCTTTGGGCGCGCAGCCCTCGTCGGCCACCGATCTCGTCGCCGACGTGCCGGTGACGCGCCAGGCAATTGTCAAGCACCTCGGTGTGCTCGAGAACGCGGGTCTCGTCGAGGGCGAGCGCGACGGCCGGCGGGTGGTCTACCGGCTCACGCCGGCGCCGTTCGCCGACGTCGCCCAGTGGATGAGCGACGTCGGTGCGGCCTGGGACCGCCGCCTCGCCGCGCTCGCCGACCGGCTGGAGCGCCGCTCCCGCGCGTGATCCCGCGTCGGCGCTACGGTGCCGACGCGCCGGATCAGAGCCTGGAGGTCGTGATGGGATTCCGCGTTGTCGTCGACTTCGACAAGTGCGAGAGCAACGCGCTGTGCATGGGTGTCGCGCCCGAGGTGTTCGAGGTGCGTGACGACGACTTCTTGTACGTCCTCGACGAGACGCCCCCCGACGAACTGCGCGAGCGGTGCGACGAAGCAGCCCGAATCTGCCCGAAGCAGGCCATCGAGATCGTCGACGCCTGAGGCGAGGATCTGCGGAGCACGTTTCGTGCGACGCCCATCGGTGGGGCAAGAGCCGGGGCCCGAGCGGCCCTCTGAGCGGGAGATGTAGCAACCGATGGGCAACCTCGACGGGAGGGCCGCCCTCATCACCGGAGGCGGCAGCGGTATCGGCCTGGGCGCGGCGCGGCGACTTGCTGCGAACGGCGCGCACGTAACGATCGCCGGCCGCACCGAGGCACGGCTGGCCGGGGCGATCGCCGACATCGCGGCGCAGGCGGCACCGGGCGCGACCGTTCAGTATGCAGTGTGCGACGTCACCATGGAGGATGACGTCGTCGCGGCCGTCGCGCGCGCGGCCGAACCGAGCGGCGGCCTCGACATCCTCTTCGCATGCGCGGGCGGTTCGATGACGCTCGGCCCGATTCTGAACGCCGAAGTGAACGGCTGGCGGGCGACGCTCGACCTGAACCTCGTCGGCACGATGTTGTCGATCAAGCATGCCGCGGCGCG
>JBEVDP010000502.1:0-6311 GCA_040513235.1 Acidimicrobiia bacterium
AGCGCTTCGACTCGGGCTCGTACAGCGCATCGTCGGTGATGCGCTCAGCGATGCGATGCGGATCGCGGCCGACATCGCTGCCGCCGCGCCGCTCACGGTGCAAGGTCACAAGCGCGCGTTGAACCTCGTTGCCGAAGCCGCCTGGCTCAGCTCCGACGACCGGGTCGAGATCGAAGCCCTCGAAGCCCGCGCGTTCGCGAGTGAAGACCTCCAAGAAGGACTCGCCGCCTTCGCCGAGAAGCGCAACCCCGAGTTCAAGGGCCGGTGATGTCTCACCCGCCAACTACGCTCGTCCACGCCTCGAGGAGCAGGCCACGTTCCTCCATCACAGTTGCAACTGCGGTTGGAGGAGACGACCATGGCCCGCGATCCCCGTTCCCGCGAAGAGCTGCGACGGCAACTGACCGAGCTGCTCGGCGCCGAAGCCGTCGAGACCCTGATGGAAGCACTTCCCCCGCACCCCTGGGACGAGTTGGTTACGAAGGCTGACCTCGCACTCCTACGGACAGACTTCTTCGGAGAACTCGACGGATTCCGGTCGGAAGTCCGAGCGGAGTTCCAGCGCTTCGACGAACGGATGACGGCCCGCATCGAGATGAGCGAGCACAAACTCACGGCCACGTTCCGCGGCGAGCTCAACACCGCCATCACGAGTCAGACCCGCAGCCTCATCTACTCCAACCTCGGGATCACGGTCACGCTCGCGGCGACGTTCCTCGCTGCGCTCAAGCTCGCCTGAAGCTCGCGAGCAGCGGTGCGAGATCGAGGTTGCCGCCCGAGAGGATGATGCCGACTCGCCTGCCGTCGACGTCGGCTGTGCGTGCACCCGCGACCGCGACGGCCGCCGAAGGTTCGATCACCTGCTTCGCGCGCTCCCATACGACGACCATCGCCTCGGCGATCGCGTCTTCGTCGACGGTGACGATCTCTTCGACGTGTTCGCGGATCACGGCGAACGTGCGTTCCGACAGCGCCGTCAACAAGCCGTCCGCGATCGTGGTCGGCGGGAGCGGCGGTTGCAGCACGCCACTGACGAGCGAGCGCGCCGCGTCGTCGGCCCGCGCAGGTTCCGCGCCGATGAGACGCACATCGGGACGTACACCGTGTGTCGCGATCGAAGTCCCCGACAGCAAGCCGCCGCCACCGACCGGCGCCATCACGACGTCGAGATCGGGTACTGCTTCCAGCAATTCCAACGCGGCCGTGCCCGCGCCTGCGATCACCCGATCGTTGTCGAACGGGTGGATCTCGGTTGCGCCGGTGCGAGTAACGACATCCGCCAGTGTTCCCTCGCGTGCCTCCGGCGTGTTCTCGCAGAACGTGATCGTCGCGCCGAGTCGGGCGACCGCGTCCTTCTTGACCGCGGGCGCAGTGTCGGGCATCACGATGTAGGCCGGGATGCCGCGCGTCGCCGCTGCGAGCGCCAGTGCAGCTGCGTGATTCCCCGACGAGTGGGCGGCCACGCCGCGCTCAGCCACCGAGCCGTCGAGTGACTGCACCGCGTTCGTCGCGCCGCGGTACTTGAAAGCGCCCACGCGCTGCAGGTGCTCGCACTTCAAGAACACGGTCGCGCCGACCCACTCGTCGAGCGATGCACTTGTCATGACCGGGGTGCGGTGCACGAACGGCGCGATGCGAGTCGCAGCCGCGCGCACGTCGGCGAAGGTCGGTCCCACACCCTCGTTCTATATGCCGGCGGGCAGGGCGCGTTCGAGGTACACGAAGAATCCGAACAGCACCGCGAGGAACGGGATGACTCCGACCACCCACGTGAGCGGGTGCCGCCACCGGCGGAAGAACCACCACCACGCCAGTCCGACCACCGCCGCGATCGCACCCCACTGGTAGGTCAGACCGAGCGACTTCTGCTCGCCCTCGAGCCCTTCGCTGAGCGCGTCGGGTTCGATGGCGGGCGCAGGCTCCTCGCCGTGGAACAGCGCGCCATCCGTCGGCGGCGACGACTCCTGGACCACCAAGTCGGCCACGACGATCAGGCGCTCCCGAGCCGAGAACTTCGGATGGCAGGTCGTGAGCGTGAGCTGGCTGATGTCCGGTGTGTTCTGCACGACTTCGGTCTGGTCCGGCTTCACGGGAAACGGCACGTCGCGCACCTTGTAGGTGTACTCGCCGACCCAGGTCGTGATGATGATCTCATCGCCCGGCGCGAGCTCGTCGAGGCGATTGAACGGCGCTCCGTAGGTCGTGCGGTGCCCGGCGATGGCGGCGTTGCCGACCTGCCCCGGCATCGGGGTACCGGGGTAGTGCCCCGGCCCCTTCTTCAGGTCTTGCCGGGACGTGCCCTCGACGAAGTACCAGTCGGAGCCGATCTTCGGGATCAGGATGTGGCCGGCCTGCTCGCCCTCGACGAGCGGGGGTAGCTCGGCGGCGAAGGTGCGCGCGACGGTGGTTGGCGTCGTCGGGTCCGGACCCGCCACCGTGGGATCGTCGTCCGGAACCGTTGTCGTGGTTTCGGCCGCGGCGTAAGCGTCCTGGGCTGCTTCGAAGTCGTCCTCGAGCGACGCTTGAGCGCGCGCCGTGAAGATGCCCGTACCCCAGAGTTGGTACGCGACGAACAGGAGGATCAATAGCCCGAGCGTCACGAGGGTCCGCCCGAGCCCAGCTATCGAACGCCGCACCGGACGAGGATACCGGTGCGCGCGGGGCGTCCCACTCGCGGTGGCGGTTCGCTGGCCATCCGCCCGCCTTCGTAGACTTCGCGGGACTGCTCCGGCGTTTCGAAAGGCCGCTCGTGCGCGTCGTCACCCTGCGGTCGGCAGTGTGCCTGCTCGGCCGGTTCCCCGCACTCGCCGGTGCCGACCTCGAGGTCGACGCGGGCGAAGTCGTGCTGCTCGCGGGGCCGAACGGCGCCGGCAAGACCACGCTGCTGCGACTGTGTGCAGGCCTGCTCCCGCTGCGAGACGGGTCGGCCGAGGTGCTGGGGCACGACCTCGCCCGCGACCGCCAGAGCCTGCGCCGCGAGGTCGGCCTCGTCGGCCACGAGACCTTCGGCTATGACGACCTCACGGTGGCGGAGAACCTGACCTTCGCGACCCGCGCGGCCGGGCGGGATCGAGCTGCCGCGGACGCCGCGCTCACCCGCGTCGGGCTCACTCGAGTCGCGGATGTCGCCCACGGGCGTTTGTCGCAGGGGCAGCGCCGCCGGCTCTCGCTCGCGATCGCGCTGGCCCGCGACCCCAGGTTGTTGCTGCTCGACGAGCCGCACGCCGGTCTGGATGAGGACGCCCGCGCCGTCGTCGACGAAGTCCTCACGGCCGCGCCCGCCGAAGGGCGCACCGTCTTGATCGCGACCCACGAAGTCGAACGCGCGCGACATCACATCACGCGTGAGGTCCGCATCGCCGCGGGCCGAGTGCATGAGGTACCGCGGTCGGTGCCGGCCGCCTTGCAGGCCGCGCCGTGAACCTCCTTCGCGATTCGCTCCTCGTTGCAGGGAAGGACCTGCGCATCGAACGCCGATCACGGGTCGCGCTCCAGCAGATTCTGCCCTTCGGCGGGATCGTGCTCATCATGTTCGGCTTCGCCCTCGATCCCGACCGCGGGCTGCTCGCGCGCGTCGCACCCGGCTTGTTCTGGACTGCCGTACTGCTCGCGTCGCTGCTCGCAGTCACGCGCGCCTTCGCGATCGAAGACACGAACAACGCGCGCGACGGCTTGCGGATGGCGGGGCTCGACGGCGCCGCGATCTTTCTCGGCAAAGCCGCGGCCATCGCCGCGCAGCTCGCGCTGCTCGAGGTCGTGCTCGGGATCGGGGTCGTCGTCTTGTACGACGTCGAAGTGCGCGGCATCGTGCTGCTCGTCTGCACCGCCGTGGCCGCGACGATCGGACTGGCGGCGACCGGTACCGTCTACGGAGTCCTCGCATCGGGAGTTCGGGCCCGCGAGACGTTGGTCCCGCTGCTCGTTCTCCCGGCGGTGACCCCTGTGATGCTCGGTGGAACTCGTGCCTTCGAAGCCGCCCTCGACGGCGTCCCCAGTGACGGCTGGCCGTGGGTCCAACTGCTCGTCGCGTTCGGAGCTCTGGCGGTGATCGCGGGCATCATGGCCTTCGCACCACTGCTGGAGGAGGGGTGAGTGTGCGACTGAAGTTGCTGGGGGTGGCGTCGATCGTGAGCTTGGCAGTGCTCGCGGTGCTCGCCCTCGCCGTCGCGCCCGAGGACGCTCGCCAAGGCGACGCCTACCGGCTGCTGTATCTGCACGTGCCGGCCGCGTGGTTGGCGTACCTCGCCTTTTTCGTCACCGCGGTCGCGTCCGCGCTGTGGCTGTGGCCGCGCACGCGATCGACGACGTGGGACTTGCTCGCCGGCGCGTCGGCTGAAGTCGGCGTGGTCTTCACCGGCCTCACGCTCGTCATGGGTTCGCTCTGGGGTCGCCCGATCTGGGGCACGTGGTGGGAGTGGGATGCGCGTGTCACCACGACCGCGGTGCTGTTCTTCCTCTATCTCGGCTACCTCGCGCTGCGGCGCACAGGCGCGACCGCAGCGGAGCGCGGGAAGCGCTGTGCCATCGCGGCGATCATCGCCTTCGTCGACGTCCCCATCGTGCACTTCTCCGTGACGTGGTGGGAGACGTTGCACCAGGACGCGACGGTGTTCAACCCCGACCTCGACGTTCAGTTCGAGGGCTTTTGGATGCCGTTCACGCTCGTCTGGAGCGTGTTCGCGTTCACGTTGTTGTACGCGTTCCTCGTGTCGGCGCGCCTGCAACTTGCCGAGCTCGACGAAGGCCGTGAGGAGCGCGAACTCGAGATCGCGATCGCCGATCGGATCCGATCCGACGAGGTGGTTCCCGTCTGATGGACGACAACTGGGGTTACGTCGCGGCGGGGTACCTGATCATGGCCGTCACGGTCGGTGGATACGGCGCGTGGCTGTGGGTTCGGACGCGAAGGGCGCGCCGCTCGCTTCCCGACATCGATGGTTGACACCGCGGTCCGCAAGCGCCCGCGGGCGCGCTACATCGTCGCGGCCGTCGTGTGCGGCCTCGTCGTGATCTGGATGCTCACGCTGCTGCAGCGCAACGTCGTGTACCTCGAGCCGGTCTCCGAAGCCGTCGCTGATCGCGACGAGCAGGGTGCGCGCCGCTTCCGTATGGGCGGCTCGGTCGTGCCGGGCACGATCGTGAGCACCGACGGCGGTGTCGAGTTCGAAGTCACCGAGGGCGGCGCGGTCGCCGAGGTCGTGCACGAGGGTTCGCCGCCCGACCTGTTCCAGGACTGCGCGCCGGTGGTCGTCGAAGGCCGGTGGGACGGTGCGACGTTCGCGTCCGACCGCCTGCTCATCAAGCACGGCAACGAGTACGAACCTCCGCAGGGGGCGGCGGCCGAGGACTGCCCGGACGAGCCCGCCGGCGTCCGATGAACGCCGCGGTCGGGTACGCCGCGCTGCTGTGCGGCGCGGTCGGCGCCGTGATCGGCATCGCGGTGCTCGGGCTCGGATTGCGGCGCGGCGAAGCGCGACTGCTGCGCATGGGTCGGGAGAGCGTCTTCGTCACGCTCGCGGCGGCCGTCGTGGCATTCGCGGCGATGGAACGCGCACTGTTCACCCATGACTTCTCGATCGAATACGTCGCCCGCAACGTGGCGCGCGCGACTCCGGGCCTGTACACGTTCACGGCGGCATGGGCTGCGCTCGAGGGCTCGATCTTGCTGTGGGTGCTTGCGCTCACCGGCTATCTCGCGGTGACCGCGTGGCGGTTCCGGGCTCGCACCGCTGATCCGCTCGTCGCTTGGGCGATGATCGTGGGGCTCGGTGTCGCGTTGTTCTTCTTCGCGCTCACGCTCGGGCCCGCGAACCCGTTCCAAGAGATCGCGGGCGCGGCACCGGTCGACGGGCGCGGGCCGAACCCGCTGTTGCAAAACCATCCGCTCGTCGCGTTCCACCCTCCGATGCTCTATCTCGGCCTGGTCGGGTTCACCGTGCCGTTCTGCTTCGCGGTCGCGGCGCTGATCACCGGCCGGTTCGGCGAGGGTTGGCTCGCCGACGTGCGGCGCACGACGCTCGTCGCGTGGGGCTTTCTCACGATCGGCCTCATCCTCGGGGCGTGGTGGAGCTACGAGGTACTCGGGTGGGGTGGCTACTGGGGTTGGGACCCGGTGGAAAACGCATCACTGATTCCCTGGCTGACGGGCACTGCGTTCATCCACTCGGTCATGGTGCAAGAACGGCGCGGCATGCTGCGAGTCTGGAACCTGTCGCTCGTGCTCGCCACGTTCTGCCTCACCATCCTCGCGACCTTCCTGACGCGTTCGGGCGTCGTCACGTCGGTGCACAGCTTCACGCAGTCGTCGATCG
>JBEVDP010000503.1:0-2956 GCA_040513235.1 Acidimicrobiia bacterium
GTCGTCCTTCGGGCGCGACGACCTCCGGCGCGTGCGTGACGTCGTTGCGGAGTTCGCTCGTGCGCAGTGCGCCCTCCCCGAAGGTGCTGCTGACCTCGCGCTCGCGGTGCACGAAGTGGCCGTCAACGCGCTCGTGCACGGCGACTCCGGAGGCACCATCGCATTGTGGCGGGACGATCAGTCGCTCGTCGCGGAGGTAGGGAGCGCGGGCGCCATCCGTGACGACGCACTCTTCGACCGGACGATCCCGTTGGCCGGCAACGCCGACGGCCGCGGGCTCTGGATGGCGAATCAGCTCTGCGATCTCGTCCAGGTGCGTTCGTTCCCGGGCGAAGTGGTCGTGCGCCTGTATCTCGACGTCGACTGATCAGCGCGCGGGATTGCGGGCGAGCAGCCCGCGGGCGATGACGAGTCGCTGGATCTCGTTGGTGCCCTCGCCGATCACGAGCAGGGGCGCGTCACGGAAGTACCGCTCGATCGGCAGGTCGGTCGTGTAGCCGACACCACCGTGGATGCGCATCGAATCAGTCGCGACTTCGAGCGCGGTCTCGCTCGCGAAGAGCTTGGCCATGCCCGCCTCGACATCGGCGCGCTCGCCGGCCTGCATCTTCTCGGCCGCGCTGTAGGTGAGGAGTCGCGAGGCTTCGACCTTGGTAGCCATGTCGGCCAGCTTCATCTGGATGGCCTGGTGCTGCGCGATCGGCTTGCCCATCGTGACGCGCTGTTGCGCGTACGAGAGCGCGGCGTCGAGTGATGCCTGCGCGATGCCGACCGCGCGCGCGGCGATGTTCACGCGCCCGAGCTCGAGCACCGACAGGATGTACGTCAGCCCGCGGCCGGGCTCACCCACGAGTGCCGCCGCCGGGACTCGATGGTCGTCGTACGACATCTCCACCGTCTCGACGCCCTTGTAGCCGAGCTTGCCGATGTTCTCGCCGACGGTGATGCCACCCGACGACGTACCGGGCTCCTTCTCCACGATGAAGCACGAGACGCCTTCGTCGGTGCGCGCGGCCAGGGCGACGATCGACGCGTAGCGACCGTTGGTCACCCACATCTTCGTGCCGTTGACGACGTATTCGTCGCCGTCTTTCGTCGCGCGGCACGAGATGTTGCGCGTGTCGCTTCCCGCGTCGGGCTCGGAGAGCGACAGCGAACCTCGCCGCGCACCCGACGCGAGCCCTGGCAACCAACGGCGCCGCTGCTCGTCGGCGCCGTATCGGGCGATGATCGTCGCGGCAATCGTGTGCGTGTTCAGGATCCCCGTGACGCTCATCCAGCCGTACGCGATCTCCTCGATCACGCCGACGTAGGTGAGGAGGTCGAGCCCGAGACCGCCGTGCTCCTCCGGGATGGTCACGCCGAACAGGCCCATTGCCTGCATCTGCTCGACGAGCCCGTGCGGGTACTCGTCGGCGTGCTCGAGCTCGGACGCGATCGGCGTCACTTCGCGGGCGACCCAGCGCCGAACGGTTGCAACCAGCTCGGCGCGGACGTCCGGGTCGGTGGGCGGGTACAACGCGGTCATCGACCTGGTCGCGCTTCAGTCTTCGGCGCGCACGCCGCGCAGGCCGAACCACGCCAGCTCCGCCACCCAGTGCGCGAGCTGCTCGGGATCGTGCGGGCCCGCGGGATCGGTCAGTGCATGACGGCTGATTCCTTCCGCCATCCCCACGATCGCGTGCGCGAGCACGAGACGATGCTCAGGGGAGCCGTGGATCTCGATGAGCGTGCTGACCGCGGCCGCGGCATCGGTGAGCACGCCGTCGACCACGTCCGCGAACTCGGCATCGTTGCGCGCGGATGCTCCGAACAGGAGGCGAAACGCGGCAGGGTCGTTCTCGACGAAGTCGAAGTAGGCGCGGAACCCTTCTTCGACGCGCGCGCGTCCGGTTTCGACGCCGCTGGTCGCGCGTGTCAGCTCGTCGAGCAACCGGCTCCCGACGTCTTCGAGCACAGCGATGAACAGTGCGCGGAGCGACGGGAAGTGCTGGTAGAAGCCGGGCTTGGTCACGCCCGCCGCGAGCGCGAGGTCGTCCATTGCCGTCGCGTAGAAGCCGCGGTCCGCGAACTCGACGCACGCGACGTCCAGGAGCTGACGACGACGTTCGTCGGGTGGGAGTCGCGGCGCCGCCGGCCGACGGGCCGTGGTCACCCCCCGGTGCTCGACTTCAGCGGCATCTCGTACCGGTTGGTCACGCCGAAGTTGTCGGACCACAACGCGTCGAGCTGCGCCTTCTCGTCCGCGCGCAACGGCATGTCGGAAGCGGCCGCGTACTCGCGCACGTCTTCGACCGACACGCACGTGGGGAGCACGGTCGTGAAGGCAGGGTCGGCCAGGATGCCGGCGATCGCGGCCTGCCCGATGGTGCGCCCCGTGTTCTCCCAGAGGAAGCCGAGCGTCTCCGCCTTGTCGAAGTTGTCGAGCATGTTCTCGCGGTTGCGGTGCGAGCGGTGATCTTCCGGCGGGAACACGGTGTCACGCGTGACCCGGCCCGACAACGTGTCGGACGCGTGCGGGACCCGGGCGATGAGCCCGACTCGTCCGCCGGCGACCGCGGGCTCGGCTGCGAACGTGAGACCGGGCTCCTGCTCGAGCACGTTGAACACCGTCTGCAGTGACACGATCGAGCGCCGACGCAGGGCTTCGATCCCTTCGTCGACCCAGCCGATTGCGGGACCGAGCGCGACGCCGAGCTCTCGGATCTTGCCCTCGGCGCGGAGCTTCTCCAACTCCTCCCACAACTCGTCGTCCAGGATGGGCTCGATGCGCGTGTTGTGGAGTTGATAGAGGTCGATGTGGTCGGTGCCGAGACGCTGCAGCGATGCTTCGAGTTGACCGCGCACTGCGTCGCGCGCCCAATCGTGCGGACGCTCCGACTGGCCGGGATAGAGACGCTCCGCCTCGATGTCGTACCCGCACTTCGTCGTGAGGACGATCTCGTCACGCCGCGTG
>JBEVDP010000504.1:0-3900 GCA_040513235.1 Acidimicrobiia bacterium
CTGTTCTTCGAAACCGCGTTCTGGGGTTCCTTGTTCGTGGCCGGCTACGCCTTCGTCGAGGGCCGCGACCGCCTCGGCTACGCGGCACTGGCGAGCGTCGCCTGGGTGCAACTCGCGGCTGTCATCGCGTGCCCCGCGACGGGACACCACGGCTTCGGCGCGTGGTGGGCGGGTCAGATGGCGTTGTGCCTCGGGTTCGTCGCGGTGAGCACAGTCGCGTCGGCGATCAGCTTGCGGGCTGCGGAACCGGGTCCTCGATCGCCGCGGTGATCCCCGGGCGCAGCACGCGCACCGCGAGCAATGTCACGCCCATCACCACGGCCGCACCGAAGGTGGTCGCGCGCAAGCCCACGCTGTCGGCGATGCGGCCCTGGACCACCGCTCCGAGCGGATACAGCAATCCGAGGATCACGTTGTTCACCGACAGCACCCGGCCGCGAAGTGACGCCGGCGCGCGCATTTGCGAGATCGTGAAGAAGCTCGACAGCGCCCCCAGGTAGAAGGCGCCGACGAAGACGAGCGTCAACGCCGACGCCCACACCACCGGCGCGAGCGCGTACAACATCAGCGCGGGTGGGAGCAGCGAGAGCACCGTCGTCACGGCGCGGCGCGGCCCGTAGCGGTTCGTCAGTGTTCCGAGTGAGAAGCCCATCGTGACGGCGCCGATCCCCTGGGCGGTGACGAGTATGCCGGTCGCGTCGTCGAACACCTCTTCGCCCATCGCCGGCACGAGCGCGATGAACGGCGCGATGACGAGCGTGTTCAAGCACATCGCGGCGAAGCTGACGCGCAAGCCTGCGTCGGACCGTACATAGCGCAAGCCGATCCGCATCGACTCCCAGAACGACTCGCTCCCCGTTGGCGCCGGGAGCGGCAAGTGCACGCCGAGCAGGGCGATGATCACTGCGACGAAGCTGAGCGCGTTGAGGCCGAGTGCCCACGCGTACCCACCGACGGCCACGACGATGGCCGCAAGCGCGGGCCCGACGACGCGTCCGAGGTTGTATTGCGCGGACGAGAGCGCCATCGCGCCCGCAAGATCTTCTTCGGGCACGAGGTCGGGGAGCATCGCCTGGTAGGCCGGGAATCCGAGGGCGGCCGCGATCCCATTGGCGAACACGATCAGCGTGACAACGACCGGCGACGGTTCGCCGACGATGAACAGCACCGTCAGCAGGGTGGTCAACCCGATCTCGACGAACGTCGTCGTCATCAACAGCAGGCGGCGGGGCAACCGGTCGGCGAGGGCGCCGCCCGCCGGACCGAGCAACCCGATCGGAAGGAACGACGCCGCTGCGACCGCCCCGGTCCAGGCCGCCTGGCCCGTCACGTCGGTGACGTAGATGCCGATCGCGATCGACTCCATCCACGTCCCGATGTTCGACAGGAACGCGCCCGTCCACAGTCGGGCGTACGGACGGTGCCGGAACGGAGCGAACGAGAAAATCGCCAGAGCAGGAAGGACGCTACCGGCCTGGCACACTGGTTCGATGCGGGGCCAAGACGGCCAGACTTGGGGCGGGACCGACTCGGCTCCGCTCCTGCCGGTGAACTCCGAGTTCTCCCGCGCCCAGCCGTGGGCGCCGCCGCAACCTCCGCCGCCGCGCCGCCTTCACTGGTTGCGACTCATCGTCCCGCTCATCGTGCTCGCGCTCATCGGCAGCATCACCGTGGCCGCGTCCAACGACAAGGCGCAGTGGGACGCGCGACTCGCACCTCTGGCCGAATTCGTCGCCGAGACGCGCGGCCTCCAGTTCGACCATCCCGTCCCGGTCGAGTTCCTCACTCCGGAGGAGTGGGCGGAGACGGTCGCGATCGACGAGTCGGGGTTGAGTGCCGAAGACCGGGCCGACGGTGCCGAGTATGCAGCGTCGCTGCGCGCCATGGGCCTGATCGACGGCGACGTCGACCTCTACGACGCGAACAACGAGCTCGCGGCCAGTGTCTATGTCGCGCTCTTCGACCCGTACGAAGACCGCATCCAGGTTCTCGGCGAGGACACAGAGCAGTTCGACGTCGTCATGCAGGGAACGTTGGTCCACGAACTCACGCACGCGCTCCAACACCAGAATTTCGACCTCATCGCGCTCCAAGAAGGGGCCGACGACGGCTCGGCGCTCGCAATCTCGGGCTTGATCGAGGGCGACGCCTCCGCCACGGAAGCCGACTGGGCCGCGACGCTGCCGGACGCGGAGCAAGACGAGTACTACAGCGCCTACGACGAGCTCGAAGATCCCGGCGCGGCGGCGCCGCCCGGCCTTGCAGTCGCGGCGAGCGCGCCGTACGCGCTCGGGCCCTGGCTCGCGAACCTGCTCTGGGCGAGCGGCGACCTGGATCGCGCCTTCTCCGAGCCGCCGTCGACGGAAGAGCACCTTCTCGATCCGAGCTCGTTCATTGCGGGCGATGTCGCCGAACGGGTCCCGGAACCGGGACTTCCGGCGGGTGCACAACGGATCGAGGTATCCACCCAGTTCGGTGCGCTCGGTCTCTTCGCGATGCTCGCCGAGCGAATCGATCCGCACCTCGCGCTTGCCGCGGCCGACGGGTGGGACGGTGACGCTCCGGTGTATTACCGCCAGGAAGAGCGCCAGTGCGCGCGGGTGCGGTTCCTTCCGGAAGACGATGCCGCGAAGGCCGTGATGCTGCGGGCCCTCGAGGGTTGGGCATCGACATTCACGAAGCCGTTCGCGTCGGTGCGCGACGACGAGCGTTACGTCTTGTTCGAGACGTGCGATCCGAGGAGAGATGCAGTGAGCACTGGCAGGGCGTACCCGGCCCTTGCACTCCCGGCCTTGCGCGCCAACACGATGTGGGCCGCGTCGGAGTTCACTTCCGATCCGGAGGTGATCTGGTGCGTCGCCGACCGCATCGTGGAGGGAATGACGATCACCGAGATCAACGAGTTCGCTCCGTACGCCGACGAGGCGTCGGCCGACGCGTACAGCACCCGTTTGGCCGCGACTGCGGAGTTGTGCCGAGCCGAATGATGATTCAGGCCGGCCACACGGGCGGGCGCTTCTCGAGGAAGGCCGACATCCCCTCCTGGGCGTCGTCGGTCTGCGCGTTGTCGACCATCACGCCACACGCGAGCGCGTACGCGTTCTTCTCGTCGACTGCCTCTTGCGCGTAGAACGTGCGCTTGCCGAGCGCAACGACTGACGCGCTCGCCCGCACGATCGGATCGGCGAGTTCGGAGACGGCGGCTTCGATCTCGGCTGCGGGCACGACGCGGTTGACGAGTCCCCACGCGAGCGCGGTCGGTGCGTCGATCATTTCGCCCGTGAGGAGCATTTCGAGCGCCTGCTTCCGGCCGATGGCTCGCGACAGAGGGACCATCGGGGTCGAGCAGAACAGCCCGATGTTCACGCCCGGCGTGGCGAAGCGGGCGTCGTCGCTGGCGACCGCAAGGTCACACGCGGCGACGAGTTGGCAGCCGGCAGCCGTCGCGACGCCCATGACCTTCGCGATCACCGGTTGCGGAATGGTGTGGAGCCGCTGCATGAGCTCGACGCACGTCTCGAAGAGCTCGGCGTAGAACGCAGGTTTGCGCGTCTCGACCATCTCCGCGAGATCATGGCCTGCGGAGAACGCGGGCCCGACGCCTTCGACGACCAGCACGCGCACTTTGGCGTCGGCCGCGATGTCGTCCAGCGCGTCGATGATGGCGCGCATCACGTCGAGCGCCAGCGCATTGCGCCGCTCGGGCCGATCGAGGACGAGCCGGGCGACGGGCCGGCCGGATTCGAGGCGGACGGGAGCTGCCATCACGGTCGAGCGTACGCCCTGTACCGTCGCCCGCCATGGGGGGAGCGAAGGTTGTCGTGGTCTTGTTGTGCGCGCTCGCGCTGTGTGCGTGCAGTGGCGACGACGACGGCGAGCCCGGGCGGCGACGTCGCCGAC
>JBEVDP010000505.1:0-4714 GCA_040513235.1 Acidimicrobiia bacterium
CGACCGATTGTCACCACTGATTGTCAGCGATGCAAGCAATCTTGCGGGCGAGTGCCAGATAGGGCTCTGAACTGGTGTTTTGTCTGTGGGCCCGGCTGGGATCGAACCAGCGACCGAGGGATTATGAGTCCCCTGCTCTGACCACTGAGCTACGGGCCCGTCTGGTGCATTCTGGCCGACATGATCGAGCCCGCGAGGACTGCGCACGCGCCCGCAACGGCTAACGGGGCGCCGAGGCCCAGGTCGCGGAGGCCCGCGAGCCTCGCGAACGCGACAAACACGAGACCGCTGACGACGACTGCCGCGATGCCGACGCCGCGGGTCCAGCCGCTGGCCGCTCCCGTCAGGCCGACGGCCACCCATGTGAGTGCGCCCAGCGCGGGCACGAGATACCAGAGCGCGCTGAGCCGCGCACCTGACAGACCGGGGATGCTGCGACCGACGTCGACGATCGCGTCGACGAGATCATGGCCGCGCAGGCGGCTCCCCGGCCCGCGTCGGACCCAGTGCACGAATGACGACGCGAGCAACGCCGCGCCGCCGCCGATGCACAACAGCTCGGGACCGCGCGGCCGCTCGCTCACGGAGCGCTGGACGTCGGTGTCACCGCGATCGTGTCGCTCGTCGCGCGGTTCTGTCCGAAAACTTTGACGTCGCTGTCGCTCTCCGTAACCGATTCGCACAGCGAGACCTCGGGCCCGCCGTCGCACGGAGTCGGCGGATGTAGCACCTCCGGCGGTGCATCCGCGCCGTCATACAGCGTCATCGAGCTCGGGCCATTCCCAAACGTTCTGACTGCGATCCGATAGGTACCCGTCTCGGGCAGCACGGTGGGCTGCCCATCGAACATGCCCCAGGAATCTTCGATCTCCTCGCCGTCGGGTCCGATCAGGATCGGGTACAAGCCGAAGTACCCGTCCTCGCCGTTGTCGTTCATCGCGGTGCCGATGATCTCCTGGCCGGCCGTGCCGTCGAAGGTATAGATGTTGGGGGTGGAGCGGACGACGAGCTCCGCGGGCTCACCGAATGTAAGCACGTCGTCGACGGGCAGCTCGTTGTACAGACCCAAGAATGAGTACACCTCTTCCTGCGTCACGTTCTCGGCGACCCGGTGGAGCAAACTGACGACGCTCCCGACCGGGCTGACAAACCACCGACCTTCGCGCTCGACGGCGAGGACACGCAGCGGCTCCGCCGGGTTGCCCATGCCCACAAGGGAGAGCGAGAAGCCACCGTCGAACGTCCCCGCCTGGCAAAGCGCGAAGCTGTCCTCGCCCGACTCGCCGGCAAGGCAGTTGTCAGTGACACTCCAGGTACCGTCGTCGCCGTACTGGCCCGACGCGTTGATCGTGACCAGCGCGGTGTCGCCGTCGATCTCGGAACCCGCGGAGAACGCGTCGACGGTGAACGTCTCACGCTCCTGCTCGGCGAGACCTTGGGCCAGCGCCGCGCGGTAGTCGTACAGCGGGATCTCCGACGGCGGCACCATGCGCCACAGCGTGTCCCAATCACCACTGCCGAGTGCCCGAACCGCGTTCTCTACGGCGGCCTCGGGCGAATCCGCGCCGAGCTCGGCGATCGCCGCGCGCCCCGAGCCGTAGTCGGCCGGCGCGAACTCGTTGCTGACCCTGACGAATTCGAGTGCCGTGTACGCCGGGCTCACGTACCAACCACCCTCGTCCTGTACGACGACGACGAAGGTACCGATCTCGGACGGGACGCTCGTTGTATCGGTGGCGGCGTGCGCGCTCGTTTCGTCGCCCGTCCACGCGCGGCGAACGAGATCGGAAACACCTTCGTAATGCACGGTCGCATCGATCCGGAAGCCGTCGACGTACACCTTCACGTACCCCGGCGCGAGCTCCTCGGTGCGGTAAGACACGTCGGAGAGGTCGAGGTCGATGCCGGCGAACGGCCGCGCCGCGTCCTCGACGAGTGCGACTTCTTGCGCGCGCCGGCTGAGACTGTCGACGGCGTCGCTGAGGCCGCGCACCTCGTCGGGCGCGAGCACCGCGACTGCGGCGAGCGGGTCCTCGTGCTCCAGCGCGTCGGCGAACTGCTTCACCGCGCCTTCGGGTGAGTCGGCGCCGCCTCCACCGAGTACGGACACGATGCCGAGCGTGCCGACGCCGAGCAGCGCGGCCAGCCCACCGGCCGTGAGCGCGGTCCGCCACGGCCGCCGGGTGCGGCGCACTTCGTGCATCGACACGACCGGCGGTCCGTCGTCGGGTTCGACGTCGACCACCGGGAGATCGTCGGCCGTGATGACCGCGCTGCCACCGTCTCCGTTTCCGTTGCTGCCATCGGCAAGACGGGCAGACGTGAGCGCGGCGTTCAGCACGACGTCGGCACCGCGACGGTTGCCGCGTGTCGCGAGGTGCTCCAGACGTTCGTTCAGTTCAGTCACCGCTCGACTCCACGCTCAGCTCCAACTTCAGTCGACGCCGGGCTCGCATCAACGCGACACGGGCCGCCGACCCCGACATCCCGACGAGCGCACCGGCATCGGATGTCGACATGCCGTCGACCTCGACCAGGTACAACAGCGCGCGCACTCGCTCCGGCAGCCGCATCAGATCGGCGAGCTCGCTCGGGTAGGAGTCCGCGGTCCCGGGATCCGGCCGCATCTGCTGGACCACCTCGGACCGCCGCTTGCCCCGGCGCCGTTCGTCGGTCGCCAGGTTCACCACCGTGCGCCGAAGGTACGGCCCGAGGTCATCGATCTCGGCCTCCCGGCGCGCCATCACCTTGGCGTAGGCCTCCTGCACGAGATCGTCCGGCTCCACGTCCCACCGGCCGATCACCGCGGCGAAACGTCGGGTGGGCTCGTACAGATCCCGTAGCTGTTGGAGCCCCGCCGGCCCCCACCGTTCATCGACGCTCAACGCACGACCGCCTCGTTGCCCGCTGTCACAAGTACCGACGGCTGAGCGGCCCGTCGCGTGACATCGTTGCCGAATTCGTCGGGAGGACGGGCTCCGGGGGAGGGACTCGAACCCTCAACCTACGGCTTAACAGGCCGCCGCGCTGCCAATTGCGCCACCCCGGAAGGGTCGGTCGAGGATAGCAGCGCCCGGACCAGGCCCATGATCTGACGGTGCGTTCGAGCGCACGCATACCTAACGTACGCGCATCCGTGTTCGTGCTTGGTCACCCGTAACGACACGTCCGGCACAGCCCGGTACGGGCGGTGGAACTGATCGCTCGGGATCCCGGTCACTCCCGACCAGAAGATCACGGCCGCTTCGAGATCGAGACCTTCGTGCAGGTACACGCGAGCTCGGAGCCGCGCCTCGTCGACGACGAAGAATCGACGCAGCCAGGCGCAGAAGAAGGCGATCATCGAAGCATCGGTGTTGGCAAACGAGACCGAGCCGTCTCGCTTCGCTCCTTCACCCGCGTACAGGGCGACGCCGGCGACAACGTATGTTCGGCGCGCTAGGACTCTTCCAAGTAATCGCGCAAGCGTTGCGACCGCGTGGGGTGACGCAACTTGGCCAGCGTCTTCGACTCGATCTGGCGGATGCGCTCGCGCGTGACGCCGAACTCCTTGCCGACTTCTTCGAGCGTGCGGATCTGGCCGTCGTCGAGTCCGAAGCGCAGGCGCACCACCGCGCGCTCGCGGTCGTTCAACTCTTGCAACGCTTCTTCGATCGCTTCGGTGAGCAATGCACGCGCGGCTGCGGTCGCGGGCGCGATGACGTTCGGGTCCTCGACGAAGTCGCCGAGCAGACTGTCGTCTTCTTCACCGACGGGCGTCTCGAGCGACACCGGTTCCTGCGCGATGCGCTGGATCTCGCGCACTTTGTCGGGCGTGAGATCGACCTTCGCCGCGATCTCTTCCACTGTCGGTTCGCGGCCGAGCTCCTGCAACATCTGGCGTTGGATGCGCAGCACCTTGTTCATCGTTTCGACCATGTGCACCGGAATGCGGATCGTGCGGGCCTGGTCGGCGATCGCGCGCGTGATGGCCTGACGGATCCACCAGGTTGCGTAGGTGGAGAACTTGAAACCCTTCGTGTAGTCGAACTTCTCGACCGCACGGATGAGCCCGAGGTTGCCTTCCTGGATCAGGTCGAGCAACGCCATCCCGCGCCCGACGTAGCGCTTGGCGATCGAAACGACAAGACGAAGGTTCGCCTCCGTGAGTTGGCGGCGGGCGAGCTCACCGTCGGTCTTGTTTGCGAGCAGGCTCGTGCGCTGCACCTCGCTCATGTTCTCGCCGGCGAGCTCGAGCTGGTCGCACGCATGCAAACCGGCTTCGATGCGCTGGGCCAGATCGACTTCCTGCTGCGCGGTGAGCAGCGGGACCTTGCCGATCTCCTTGAGATACATGCGGACGGGGTCGAAGCTGCCGCCCTCGCTGTGCGCGATGCGCGCCGCGACGCGACCCAACGGTGCGTCGTCTTCGGCGACCTCTTCCGACGTGCGCGCCGCCGCGGCACCCGGGCGCGGCGCGGTCGCGGGCCGGTGTTCGCGCCCTTCACCCGCGCGGTGTCGCGCCGGCGCTTCGGGCCCGACAGACGGGTTCCCGGCGCGGCGTTGATCCTCGAGCTGAAGCTCTTCGGCGATCTCGTCGAGCACCTTCACGCCACGCGCTTCGAACATGTCGTAGAGGTCGCGCAGCTCGTCGGTGTCGGGCTCGAGGTCGGGGAACGCGGCGAAGATCTCTCCGGTGGTGATGAAGCCGCGGCCACGCACCTGGTCGAGCACG
>JBEVDP010000506.1:0-7608 GCA_040513235.1 Acidimicrobiia bacterium
ATCATCGACGGCTGGAAGTTCCACAGCTCGACACCATGGTCGAGAAGCGTCGGATACATCGCTTCACCGGCGAGCTGCACGAAGCGTTTGTCGGCGTGCGGCCCGGGAAGCAGCAGCTGAACGTTTACCCCGCGATCGGCCGCATCGCAGAGGCGACCGGTCAGCTCGTCGTCGGGGACAAAGTAGGCCGTCGCCACGCGCACGCAGTCGCGCGCGGACTGGAGCAACGCCCGGAACAGCGTCTCGATGTCACTCCGTCCGATCTCCGACGAGCCGCGAACACACTGCACGATCGTGTCTCCCCGCTGGGGCTGGGCGGGGAACCTGTCGACCTTCTCGTCGAAGAGCACGTGATCCGTCTCGGTCCAGTTGTCGAGGAACGCCGCACGAAGACCGTCGACCGCCGGCCCCGTGATGCGGAAGTGTGTGTCACGCCACTCAGCGGGCCCGCGCGCGTCGCCTTGCCACTCGTCGGCAATGCCTACACCGCCCGTGAATCCCGTCGACTCGTCGACGATGAGCACCTTGCGATGCGTACGATGATTCAGCGCGCCGAGTCGAAGCCGTGCGATCGGGCGGAACCAACGAATGTGCACGCCCGCGTCGTCCATCTCCTCGATCAGCGCCTTCTCCATCGGATGTGCGCCCCACGCGTCCAGCAGAACGCGCACCCGCACGCCTGAACGCGCGCGTTCCGAAAGGCGGTTCGCGAACTGGCGTCCGATCTCTCCCGTCCAGTACACGAACGTAAGGAAGTCGATCGCGTGCTCGGCACTTCCGATGCAGTCGAGCATGGCGGGAAAGATCTCGTCGCCGTTGTGGAGGACATCGATGCGGTTGCCCTCCGTGGCAGGGATTCCGATGACTCCTTCGATGGTCCGACGCAGATCGTCGATGCGGTCGCTCACGTTGATGTGCTCGAGGCGGAGACGAGGTCGCGTGCGTGCGCGGGTTCGTCAGCCTTGCGCGGGTCTTTGGGCTGCGATCGGCCGGCGCGAACTGCTTCGAGTTGGGCGGCGACCGCGGCACCGAACAGTACGGCGACCGACGAGAGGAACGCCCACAGAAGGAGCGCGACGATGCCGGCGAGCGGTCCGTACGTCTCTCCGAAGGACGTACTCACCCGGAAGAACCAGCCCAACGCCAGAGTTACCGCACACCAGAGCAGCACGGAGATGCTCGCACCGAACGCAAGCCACGACCATTGCGGCTGGTGTCGCTTGGGTGACCACCGGAACAGCAACGCCATTGCACCCATCATGAGTGCGAGCGCGAGCGGCCACCGCACGACTGCCCATATGTCCGCGATCGGATTGTCCTCGAGGCCTTGGCCGATGGCGCGACCGAAGGCGAGGCACGCGAACGCGAGGACGACGAGCACACCAACCGTGATCGTGAGTACGAATGCGCGCGTGTACTTCTCGACCGACGGGCGGTCGGCTTCGACGCCGTAGAGACGGTTGAGCGCCCGTTCGAACTGCCCCATCAATGTGGTGCCGGTGACGATCGCGCCCACGAGACCGAGCGTCAGCGCGAGATAGCGGTTCGACGCGCCCGCCTGGTGCGCCTGGTTGACCGCCGACGTCAACAAGTCGCCGGCGGGTCCTGGCGCGGTCGCCTCGAGCGAGCGGACGATCACGTCGCTCGCGCCGCCCTCACCCAGTGCCACTGCGAGGCCGACGAGCGCGATGATTGCCTGCACCAGGACGAGCGCGAGCGCGAATGCGAGTGAACGCGCGTGACTGAACCCGTCGGACGCGCGCAGGCGCAGGAAGGCATCGCGAACGAGCTTGCGACGACCGGTGTGCAACAACGTCTCACGAGCATCGTCTCCGGTGAGTTCCCACGTTTCGGGGACGGCGGTCGCGGTGCTCATGCAGCCCTCTCCTCGACGCACACGATCGCGGCACCCGGCTCGACCCGAACCTTCAGGCGCTTCGTGTCGGAGCGGTCGCCGCCGTCGAGTTCGTAGGGCGACGGCCGGCTCAGACGAACATCGATCTTCTTCCCGGTCGTGATCTGCACGAACGGTGACTTCTCCGCGTGGCCGAGCGCCGTGCGACTCAATGCACGGACCCATTGGATCGCGCCCTCGGCGGTGACAACGCCCACCTCCAAGCGGCCGTCATCGGGACGCGCGTGCTCGAACGCCTCGATGCCACCGAGAATCGTTCCCACGTTCGCGAACAGCACGCAGCCCGCGTCGCCGTCGAACCACTCTTCACCGTCAACGTCGATGCGCATCCGCACCCGTCGACCACGAAGGTTCTTCGCCCCGGTGGCGATGTACGCGAGGCGTCCGACGCGATCTTTCAGGCCGCGGTCCGCGTCGCGGATCATCCGGGCGTCGAAGCCGACGCCGGCCATGACCGCGAATCTCTCGCCGTTGATCCGTCCGACGTCCAGGCGACGACGCCGACCGTGCAGGCCGATCTGCACCGCGCGGTCGATGTCCTTCGGTATGCCGAGGTTCGCCGCGAGCAGATTCGCAGTGCCTGCCGGCAGAATTGCGATCGCGGTGTCGGTACCGGCCAGCGCGTCGACGCACTGTTGCACCATCCCGTCGCCACCCCACACGAAGACGAGATCGGCTCCATCCTTGACGGCACGGCGCGCGCACTTCGGCGCCTTCTTGCTCTTGGGAACCTCATACCAGAGGGGATCGGTCACGCCGTTGCGGGCGAGGATCTCGCGGAGCTCGCCGAGCCCTCCGCCCAGCGACTTCTTGGAATGTGCGATCACGGCGACGGATGTCACGTCGCGACCTCCTTGCGCTGCGACGCCGCGACGGCGACACGAACGGTGAAGAGCGCCGCGGCGAGGCAGGCCACTCCCAACGCTGCGCCTGCGGCGACATCGGTCGGGAAGTGCATGCCCCGGTACATCCGCGAGAGTGCGACCCACAGCGGTGCCAGGATCGCGACGATGCATACCACGACGCGCACGGCGCGGTTCTGAATGCGGGCACAGATGATCAGGGCGATCCCGCCGTACAGCACAAGCGCGGCCGCGGTGTGGCCCGAGGGGTAGCTCGACGTCGGCGGCGCCGCGTCCAGCTTCACGACCGGTGGCCGTTCACGGTCGACGAGAAACGTCGTCGAGACGAAGACGGTCACTTCGAGGAGCAGCGCGATAGCGAGAAACGAGGCCTCGCGCCAGCACCTTCGGATTGCGAGCACGAGCGCGACGAGTGTGGCGACCGCGATCACGCTCAGGGTGTCGGCGATCGTTGACCCAACGTGCGACCAGTCGTTCCACGTCGCTGCACGCCGTGCCTCGAACCACTGGTTCACATCTGCGTCCAATGCGCCCAGCCGTCCGTCGAGAACGATGTTCGTGAGGACAATCCCCGCTGAAATCATGAACACGGTCAGAACGACGTATGAGATTCCGGCGACGATCGCGCCGGCGGTGATGGGGCCGACATCACCCAGTCGTTCGGCAGTGTGTTCCGCGCGTCCGCCGGTGAGCGGCTCGAACAGGCCGTGCGAACGGACGGTTTTCGCCGTCGGTCGTAGTGCAGGCGGTGCAGCGCGGTCGCCGGTTCCGACGGCGTCCGGCACCGTCAATGGGGTTGTCATAGAAGGTGTTTCTCCAATTCACCCATGGGCAAACATGTGTTCAGTGGTACTCCTTGCCCTCTTTATCGCTGCGCTCGTCGTCGGCGCCATCGTGACGATGTCGGTCTTGCATGCTCCCGCGCTCGATCCCGCATCGCCGCGCGCGACGGCCGCCATCGTTCGGCGTGAGGTGCGTCGGCATGCGACGCTGCAGCGATTCATTCGCGCGCGCGTGGATCCGCAGATCGCGACTGGCTTGGTCTTGACGCTCGCCATCGGTGCCGTCGTCATAGGCGGCGCAATCGTCGGTCTCTTGCTGTGGATGGTTCGCGCGAACACTGGGCTGGCGCGCAGTGATCGCGGCGTTGCGACTTGGGGCGCATCGAACGCGTCCGACGCCACGACCTCGATATTGCGTGCCATTACGGACCTGGGCGGCACCCGCTTCGTGGTGTTGGCCGCGATCGTGGTGGCGCTCATCGAGATGCGGCGCGTCCCTTCGTGGACGGTGCCTGTCTTCGTGACGGTTGTCGTCGCGGGCCAGAACCTCGTCACCAACCTCGTGAAGGAGCTCGTGGATCGCGCCCGTCCGGACATCGACCCGCTCGCAGGGTTCTCCGGCGCGTCCTTTCCGAGCGGTCACTCGGCCGCGGCGGCAGCCGCTTATATGGCGTTCGCACTTCTGTTGGGCCGGCGCCGTTCTCAGCCGGTGCAGGCCCTGCTCGCGGGCGCGGCCGCGGCCGTCGCCGTCGCGGTCGCTGCGTCCCGCGTGTTGCTCGGCGTGCACTGGCTGACCGACGTGCTCGCCGGATTGGCACTGGGGTGGGCATGGTTCGCACTCTGTGCGATCGCGTTCGGTGGTCGCTTGTTGCACTTCGGCGCACCGGTCGAGATCGCCGAACGCGCCGACGCCGTGAGCACGTCGGCGCCGGGACGCGACGGAGGCGCCGGCAGTGGGGAAGGCTCGGACGCTTCGAGCTGACGAGCCTCCGGAATTCTGTCAGCCGCTCATCAGACTGCCACCGGGATTCAAGTCCTCTTCCGCGCTCGTCTTGTGGGAGCGGGCGATGACACACGGGCGGCGCGGGTCCTGTCCGCGGGGAAGAGGACATCGGCAAGGATCGCGCCGACCCAGTCCTCCCATTCATGTCCGTCCCAGTGTCGGTCGATGCACAGGAGCCGGAAGGTCTCGGCAGCGAGAAGCGCGTACACGATGTCGACTGCTCGGTCCCGCGCGGGTGCGGGGTTGAAGCCCTTCTTTTCGGCGAGGACGCCGACGATCTGCGCGAAGAACTCCGACTGTCGATGCCGTCGGCTGGCCTGGAGTTCGGCAACCTCCGAATCGGCAGCCGCCTCTTGGAGTCGCGTCAGCAGTGGCGTGCTGCGTTCGTAGACCCGGCGAGCGGCGCGGACGGCCATGCTGAGTGCGGCGCGCCCGTCGGGTTCTTCTCGCATCGCCTGCAGCCCGTACTGCTGGAGCGCGCCGGCGCCTTCGTCACCGCCCACGGCAACGTCGATCGCGGCCCCGAGGAGTTGCACCTTGGTGCCCACCGACAGGTACAGCGTTTGGACGGCGACGCCGGCTTCTTCGGCGATGGCGGTCATCGTCGTGTCGAGATAGCCCTGCTCCACGAAGAGCCGGCTGGCTGCATCGACGACGCGACGTCGGGTGGCGCGCGCGGTGTCGGCCCGAGCGCCGAGTCGCCGTTTGTTCACCGCATCCTGCTCGCTTTCGTTTGACACAGCTGTTCTGCTAGAACATGATACTAGTATCTAGTACTGTAGTTTCGTTCTAGCGGGCGCTCTCGTGACAGGTCTCACGGATCTCGCTTGATCGCAAAGCACTGCCGGGGATTGCCGTGACGTCGACCGGTACCCCGTTCTGATACCACCTAACTCGCGGGCCGCGCGATCCATCCGACCGACAGACAGAGGCGGGCAACATGCGTACAGGTTGGACTCGGGCAATTGTTGTCGCGTCAGCGCTCGGACTGTTCGTGAGCGCGCTGTCGACGGCGGAGGCATCTGAACCGCTCGGTGGCGCCGACGGTCGCACGCTGGCCCGTGAGCCGCAGCTCACGCCGGACGAGATCGGCGACGGATCGATCGACGGGCTGCAGTTCGGTGATCCCACCGAGAACCTGGCGACGGTTGACCCGCCGGTTGCCGGCAGCGACGGTGGCGCGCACTTGTCGTACCCGCTGGTGATTCCCAAAGGCCGCGGCATTACGCCGGACCTGTCACTCGAGTACGACTCGGCCGGCGGCAACGGTTGGGTCGGCCAGGGCTGGGATATTTCGTCCGGCGAGATCGCCGTCGACACGCGTTGGGGCGCGCCGTACTTCGACCCGAGCTTCGAGAGCGAGACGTACACGCTCGACGGCGACATGCTCATCCCGAACGCACTCGGCTCGACCTGGGAACCGCGCGTCGCGGGCGACCGTCAGGACTACACCCGCCAGATCGAGACCCAGTACGAGCAGATCATCCGCCACGAGACGCCCGGCCTGGGCACCAAGGGTTACTTCTGGGAAGTCCACGACAAGGGCGGCAACGTCTTCTGGTATGGCGGCCAACCCGATCAGGGCGGCCCCGACGGCTACAACTACCTCGACGGCGACCCGAGCACCGACCTCACCCCGACGATCGACCCGTCGGCCATCGTCACCGACCAGAACGGCAACGGTGTGCGCTGGTTGCTCTCGGCGCAGCGCGACGTCGGCGTCAACCAGATCAGCTACCACTACACCAAGGTCAACTACCAGTACGGCAACGACGGCTGGACCACGGTCGCGTCGTGTACGCCGTCCGCCGACGTCCTCTGCTCCTCGCACACGTACCTGAGCAGCATCAACTACACCGAAGGCGCCGACATCGCGCCGGCACCCGACGGTGACGCGCAGTACGAGGTCGTGTTCCTGCGCGACTCCGAGGTCCGTCCGAATGCGCCCGTGCGCGCCGACCCGGTCGCGAACGCGGTCGGCGGCTTCGTCGACCTCATCAACGACCGTCTCGCACGCGTCGAAGTTCGCTACGGCGACTACACCGTCACGGGCACTGACGCCGACGGCAACGAGACGCGCGACCCCCGCACCTACGACCAGCTCGCCGTGCGCTACGACCTCGGCTACATCGACGGCGCGTTCGGCAAGTCGCTGCTCTCGACGGTCACGCAGGTGGGCACCGACGAGACAACGTCGTCGACGCACACCTTCACCTACCACGACAAGGTCTCCACCGGTCCCGACAGCTACGACGGTTTCGAAGGCGAAGAGGACTGGAACTCCGGCAGCGACCTGCCCGACCGCCAATTCCTCGACGCCCAAGCCTCGGTCGGCGCCCTCGGATCGTCGGAGAGCAACTCCGGCGAAGGTCACGCCTACATCGGGTTCAACCCGATCTCGCCGACCAAGGTCGGATCGTTCGGCGGTTCGCTGCAGATCGGCGGCGGGGCCACCGAGGCCATCGCGGAATGGCTCGACATCAACGGCGACGGCCTTTCCGACAAGGTCTACCGCGACTCCGACGGCAATGGGAACGATCTCAACGACGTCAACCGCAACGGGCCGATCCGCTACCGGCTGAACACCAGTGGTCCGGACGCCGCGGGCCCGCCCACCTTCGGTGACGAGAAGCCCGTGAACAACATCTCGAAACTCTCGACCGAGGGGAACTTCGGTCTCGAGGGCGCGTTCGAGGCGTTCCCCGGTGTCACCGTGGCCTTCGGCTTGGGCGCCGAAGTCTCGTGGGGTGACGCGTACTTCAGCGACGTCAACTCCGACGGCCTGCCCGACTACGTCAGCGGCGGCAGCGTGTGGTTCAACCACCTCGACGCCCTCGGCAACCCGACCTTCGAGCAGGGCAGCGGCAACACCGAGGTGCCGATCCTCGACGGCACCGCCAACACCACCGTGCCGCAGCAAGTCGCGGATCTGCAGCAGCAGCTTCAGGCGGCCAACCCGCTCGTCGACACCGTGCGGCGGTGGACCGCGCCCTTTAACGGCACGATCTCCATCAACGCGCCGGTGACGCTGAGCCCCTCGAGCGG
>JBEVDP010000507.1:0-10974 GCA_040513235.1 Acidimicrobiia bacterium
GACCAACACGACATCGGTCACGCTCGGGGCCGGTTCACATGTCGAGTCCGGACAGCACGCCTTCGTACGGGCAGCGAACGCGCTCGTGACCGCGGTCGCCGACGGCATCGGCTACGGCTACGAGCTCGGCTTCATCCCGGTCGAAAACTCGGACAACGACACCACTGCCACCGATACCAACACCGTGACGATCAACGGCACCGTCGACGCAGGTATCTACCACGCGCTGACGATCACGATTCCCGACTGCAAGAACGACGGCGTGTTCTGCGCGCAGATCGAGGTCGCGCCCGGCGGTGCGCCGTTCCTCTACACGTCGATCGGTGGGTTCGATCCGGTCCAGTACATCAAGGACAACTACGACGGTGCGGCGGAGCAGGCGCTGCTCTCGGGTGTGTCGACGACGCCGGTGCGCGCGTTCGTGTTCGGCCACCTCTTCGCCGCCGGCGGCAGCGTCACGATCCAGGGCGACGCAGTGCTCGGCACGGGCACGGTGCGGGCCCACGGCGGACCGAAGATCACCGTCACCAACGAGAGCCCCGATTACATCGTCTTCGCCGAGGGCATCGAGATCCCCGACCTCCGCGGCGGCCGCGTGCTGTTCACCGGGACCGGCGGCCGGGGCGCGCTCAACGTGCAGGAGATCGGTGCCGACGCCGCGGGCACGGTCACGATCCACCAGAACTTCGACGGGCCGGTCGGCAACTCACTGTTCGGCCCCGCGATCCTGCTGGAAGGGATCGTCGAGAACCTCGGCGGCGTCGTCGGCATCGAGAGCAAGAGCGGCTCGTTCGGCCAGGCCGGGCAGATCCTCTCGCTGCAACTCAACACGCTGATCCCCAACGGCGTCGTCGTGCTCACCGCCGACAGCGCGATCCTCCACGTGGCCGGCAACCCGTACTCGCAGTGGAAAGATTTCGCGCTCTGGCCTGGCGGCATGCCGGGCGGCACGGTCTCAGCCCGCGATGCGATCGTGTACGTCGCCAACGCCGACTTCAACCCGAACGGCACCCTCGATCAAGCCGCGCTCAACAACGCGGTCTACAACCACGCCGGCGCGACGCCGCCGAACAACTTCGCGTTCGTCTACTTCGGCGCGTGCGCGCCGCAGGCGCCCCCCGGGGACTGCACCCAAGGCACCGCCCGTGCGCTGAGCCCGATCGGCGGAGTGCGCGAGTTCGGGAACGCCGACGGCTCGGCGAAGTCGTGGCTGCCGCTCATCCCGGCGGTACCGCTGCGTAAGACCGCCGACTCGTACGGATCTGCAAGCCTCGCGTCGGCCGCGGGAACGGTCGTGTACTCGAGCCGAGTGGTGATCCAGGGCCAGATGCTCGACATCAACGGACGCATCGAAGCCGGGGCGACCGCGTTCGCGACCGTGCGCATTCCCGCGAACATCCGCGTCCCGCTGCCGCGCGGTTGTCCACCGCAGGCCATCTTCGACTTCACCGTCACGCTCGCGTACTACCGGCAGCTGTACGAGGGCGGCTGCCCGTTTGCGACGGTCCACCTCCCACCGACCGTCGACCTCATGCCGTTCATCACGAGGACGAACCCCGACTCTTCACTGATCCGCGCGACGTACGACGCCCGCACCGGCACGATCGTCATCGATCGCGTGCAGGCCGGATCGGGCGGCGGCGAGGTCACGATTCTCGGCGGCATTCTCTCGACGACGAACCTCGGCAACATTCACGTGAACGGCGGGCTCGGCCACGTGGAGATCGACAACGACTCCGGGATCCCCGTCACGATCAACGACGTCTTCGCCGGCAACTCCAGTTCGGTCGCGGCGGTCACCAGCCGCGTGCGGATCGTCGACACGTTCCAGAACCCCAACTCGAACCAGTTCTTGTACGTGTTCAAGCCCTCCGAAGGCCTGAAGGTGTACCAGGGACCCGGCGGCGCCGACCCGGCCAACGTCGCGCCGCCTGACATCGAGGATCCGGACCACCTCGTTCCCGGCCAGCCCACCGGTACCGAAGCGACGTTCTCGCCTCTCGCGAACCACCGTTGGGTGTGGCGGGTCGTTGCGAGGTTGGAACGCGACGTCGACACTGCAACGAGCACGGCGACCGACTGGCGCTTCACGTCCGGCGACCCCACGACCGACCCGTGGCTCTACATCACGCCGGGCACCGGCTTGGAGACGGCCACGCCGGTCGGCATGCGGATGCTCGAACTGGGTCAGCAGGCGTTCGTGCAGACGATCACCGCGGTCTCCGGCGGCGCTTCCGTCGCCGACTTCATCGCGTCGGCGGGTCCGGGCACCCAGGGCCCGGTCGACACCGGCCAACGGCCGGAGGTCAACGTCTACTACCACTCGTGCGGGCCCAACACATGCAACTACGGCTACGCCCACACCGGTCCGAGCGCGGTCAAGTCCGGCCAGGAGGGCGCGCGCTACGTCTACGTGTACCCGGACTTTGCGCGGATCACGATGCGGTTCTCGGTCAAGGCCGACAACCCGATCAAGATCAACTTCGCCGGGTTCGCAGCGGGCAGGGTCGACATCACGTCGAACGCGAACGTCGTGCTCGCAGGCAAGATCGTGAACCCGAGCGGCGACACGACGATCACGGTCACGAACGGCGGCACGTTCGGCGCGCAGGCCGGATCGCACATCACGAGCGAGACGCTCGCGATCACCTCCGACGTCGGGATCGCCAGCGCGGCCAATCCGCTCGCCGTCACCTTGGTCACGCGCCACGTGCTCTCGCTGCGTACCGGTACCGCCGGTGCCTTCGTCGACGTCTCGTCGCCGGTCGTGCTCCAGGCGGCGCAGGCCGGGAGCGCGGCGACGGGCTACGGCGACATCTGGATCCGTGCCACCGGAGGGATCACACCCGTTGCCGGTACGACCAGCGCCGAAGGCTTCAACGTCACGCTGCTCTCCACCAACGGCGGCATCGGTGCAGGGGGCACACCGGTGGTCGTCGCCACCCACTCGATCCCGTCGACCTTCGGCGCCACGATCGGCGGCGAGCTGGTCGCCGAGGCGCTCGACAGCGTGTTCGTGCGAGGGATCGGCAACGTCAAGGCCCGCTCGATCGTCTCGACGATCGGCGACGTGTGGGTCGACGCACCGAGCGGTTCGATCACTGACGCCGGGTCGCGCACGGCGGTGTCGACGCTCACCGGCGCGCAGCTCGCCGCGATCTGGGCGCGCCTCGCGCTGGTCGGCGACGCGGCCGACGCGAGCGCAGCCGCGGCCGTGACTCGGTTCGAAGGACTCGTCGACACACACCTGCGGCGCTACTGGCTGCTCAACACGCAAGGCTTCCTGGTCGCCGGCGTGTACGTGCTCAACGACGCGTTCGTCGAGCAGTACCGCGGGCAGGCCGAGGCCGCGGCGGGAACATCTCCGCGCACCGAGGATCAGATCCGCGCGTATGTCCGGAGCTTGTACGACGCGACGATCGCATTCCTCACCGCGCACGTCGCCGAATTCACGATGATCACGCCCGACCCATCGTTCCACTACACCGCGACCGCGCAGCAGCGAACCGACCTCACGAAGAACGCGAAGTGGACCGAGAACGAACTGCGCTCCTCGGTGGCCATCGATGCGCTGGGCGAGGACTCGGGTACAACGATCGGCGCAGCACAGCCGACGATCTCGGGCAAGCTCGTGACCCTGTTTGCGCGCGACGGCATCGGCCGCCTCGCACCTGCCGTCACGGTCACCTTCGCCGACTTGATCAGCGGCAACCTCACCGACGAACAGCGCGGTGCACTCGCGCTCGCCAGAAACCCCGGCGACGTCGCGATCCTGGTGATCGTCCGCGGGTTTGCACTCGTCGTGTCGCTCGACCAGTTCCGGACGGTCTTCGACCAGAACCCGGGCTTGGCGCCGTTCGGCATCTTGATCCGCCAGCGCTCCCCGGTGTTCGTCGCGGCGTCGACGATGTTCAGCGCGCTCTCGGGTGGTGTGTTGTACGCGCAGGCCGCGTCGGGCGACCTGTTGATCGGGACGATCACGGCGAACGGCGAAGTGAGCCTCGCGGCACCGGGCAGCCTGGTACAGCTCACAGCGGGACCGATCGCCTCGTTGGGCAGCGACGTGTCGCTTCTCGCGGGAGCTGGGACGATTGGCACTGCAACGAAGCCGTTCAAGGTCCACGCGCCGGGCGTGCTGCGCTCCGCGATCGCGGGGACCGAGGTGTTCATCGAATGGGTCATCGGCGACATGCGCGTCGAACGCGTCGCCGCACCCAAGGTGACACTCGATGCCATGGCCGGCTCGGTGTTCCAGGTCGCGTCCGGCGTCGCGGTACGCGGCACGACCGTCGTGATCGACGCGCCCGTCGGCGGGATCGGCTCGACGCTCACACCGCTCGAGGTCGAAACGACGGAGACCGGCACGATCCGCGCGACGGCGCGGGACGACATCAACCTGCTCGTCGCCGGCGACGCGCGGGTCGCGCTGGTACAGACGCTTGGCCACGCCACGGTGCAGGCCGAGGGTGCGATTCTCGACGCGGGGCCGGGTGACGGCGCGAACGTAGTGGCGACGTCGCTGAGGCTCGAGGCTGGGACGGCGATCGGCGCGGCTGGGGCGCCGATCGCCGTTACCACTCTGGGCGGCGTGCTGAGTGCCGTCGCCGACGGCGGCCCCCTGTACCTGCGCGTCCTCGGTGACGCGCTGCTCGCTGAGATCCGTGCCGGCAACGCGACGGACGGGTTCGCTTCACTCGACCTCGTGGCGGTGGGCGACCTCTCCGCCACGCCGCAGACGGCGATCCGCGGCGGCAGCATGACGTTGCTCAGCGAGACCGGCGCGCTCGGCTCGCTGACGGCGCCGCTCGCGCTCGAGCCCGATGCGACTGGCACGATCGAGGCCACCGCGCAAGAGGGCGTCAATCTTCGCGTCACCGGCGACGCTCGCATCGTCCGCGTCGTAGGCAGCGGCGGCATGCAGATTCGGGCGACGGGTTCTATCGTCGATGCCGCAGCGGGCGACGGCGCCAACGTCGCCGGCGCGTCGGTAGCGCTCGACGCGGGCGTCGGGATCGGTTCGGCCGCGGCTCCGTTCGTCGTCGACGCCGGCGGCGGCGTGCTGCGCGCGGTTGCGGACGCGGGTGCGCTGCACCTGCGCGTGCTCAGCGACGCGCTGTTGACCGAGATCCGCGCCGGTAACCCGGTCGTGGGCTTCACGCCGCTCGAGCTCGTCGGCGTCGGGAGCTTCGGCGCGACGCCGGAAACGGCGGTCGTGGGCGGGCGCATGACGTTGCGCAGCGAGACCGGCGACGTCGGCCGGCCCGACTCGCCCCTCACGATCTGGCCGACGGTCGAGCTGGTGACCGTCGACGCCGCGGGGCACATCGGACTCGTCGCCCGTGGTTCGCACCTGCTGTTCGATCACGTCATCGCGGGTGGCGACGTCGGCGTCTCGGTGCTCGACGGCGCGCTCATCGCGCCCGCGTCGTCGACCGCTTCTCAGGCTTTGACGCCCGAGCAGGTCACGGCCGCGTTTGCCGCGCTCGACGGCCTCACCGATCCGTTCGAGTTCCTCGCGGTCATGCGCGCCGGTGCCCCGGTGGGCACGGCAACGGCGACCATTCGCGGCGACAACGTCGCCCTCGGCGCGCGCGACGGCGTCGGGCAGGCAGTTGCGCCCGTGGTGATCCTGCTTGCCGACCTGCTCGCCGGGACGCTGACCGATTCGCAACGCGCCGCGCTCGTCCTCGCGCTCGCCCCGAGCGACCTGACGGTCGACGACACGTCGTGGGCCGTGCGCGACCACCAGCCCATGTATATCGACGCTTCGAACGTTTCGGCGTCGAGCGAGCACGGGCCCGTCTACCTGCACAGCGTCTCCAACCTCCTGGTCTCGAGCGTGACCGCAGCGGGCGACATCGTGCTCGCCGCGCCCGGCAGCGTCTCCGGAGGGGTCGTCGACTCCGCTCGCGAGGTGCGTTTGGCGTCGGGTCTCGACGTGATCGACGTCGAAGTCGCCTCGGTGGTCGCCTCGGCCGTCGCCCCGAACGGCGTGACGATCAGGTCTTCCGACGAGCTCGTCTTCGACCGGATCGCGACCGGTGGTGACGTTGTCCTCGGTGCGGCCGCCGGTGCGATTACGCACCGCGCGACCTCGATCGGTCTGCGCGCCGCGTCGCTGACCGCCGACGCCCGTGACGCCGTGCAAATCGACGTCGGGGGCAACCTCGTCGTGCATCGGATCCGCGCCGGAACCGAAGTCGCGCTCACCGTCGAAGGCTCGGCGACAGCGGGGACCGGGCCCGTGCACGTCACGGGCGCGACGCTCGTGCTGACGAGCAAGACTGGGTCGCTCGGCACAGCAACGGCGCCGCTCGTGCTCGAGAGCACCACCGTCACCGTCGATGCGGCCGGGACGGTCAGCCTCCTCGAGGCCACCGGCGACCTCGACGTCACCGACCCCGACGAACTCGTCGTTGCGCTGCTCGCGAGCAGCGGGGCGCTGCGCGTCACTGCCGGTGGCGCCGTCACGCGCGGCGCGGTCGGCGTCGACAACGTTGTTGCGACGATCGCCACGATCACCGCCGCGTCGATCGGGTCGGCCGCGGCGCCGCTGCGCACGGCGGTCGGGACGCTCGTCGCGACGGCGGCGTCGGTCTTCGTATCGGAAGCCGACAACGTGGCGCTCGCCATTGCGGCCCCGGTCGCGCTCAGTGTCACGGCGGGCGGCGACATCACGGGTACCACCGCGACGCCGGTGCTCACCCTCGTCGCGGGCCTCGGGATCGCGATCACGAACACCGGCGCAGTGCGGCTCGACGCGCGTGCCGGCGCGCCGCTCGCGTTCACAACTGACGCCGACCTCACGATCGACTTCGTCGGTGCGACCGGCGCAGCTGCCATACTCACGAGCACCACGGGGTCGATCTTCGGGACGCATGCCGCGGTCGGCGTCGACATCGCCGCCGGCGCCGTGCGCCTGGCCGCGCCGATGGGTCAGATCGGCCTCCCGACCGCGCCGGTGCGCATCTCGCCGTGCACGCTCGTCGGGCCGGTTGTGCAGGCCAACGGCGTGTGGGTCGCCTGCGCCGCCGCGAATGCGCCCGCGGCGACTCTGGCCGTCGTTGCAGCCGACGACGTCTTCGTCGACATCGAAGCCGCGAGTGGCGCTGACGGATATCTGCTGGCGACTCCCGACGGCGGGGTGTTCGCGTTCGGCGGCGCGCAGTTCTTCGGATCGATGGGCGGCCAGCTGTTGCAAGGTGCTGTCGTCGCCGTCGTCCGCACGCCGACCGGCCTCGGCTACTACCTGGTCGCCGAGGACGGCGGTGTCTTCGCGTTCGGCGACGGGGTGTTCTTCGGCTCGCTCGGCGGGCAGCACCTGAACGCTCGCATTGTCGGGATGGCGGTCACGCCGACGGGCCGGGGCTACTGGCTGGTGGGTGCCGACGGCGGTGTGTTCGCGTTCGGCGACGCCGTGTTCTACGGGTCGATGGGTCGGACGCCGCTGAACCGGCCGGTGGTCGGAATCACCGCATCACCCACCGGAAAGGGCTACATCCTCGTCGGGTTCGACGGCGGTGTCTTCGTATTCGGCGACGCGCGGTTCGCGGGCTCGATGGGTGGCGCGCCCGTCAACGCTCCGATCGTGGGGATCGCGGCCCACTCCGGCGGCAACGGGTACTGGATGGTCGGCTTCGACGGCGCGGTGTACGCATTCGGGGACGCGCCGTTCCTCGGTTCGATGGGCGGCACGCAGCTGGTCGCCCCGATTGTCGGCATGGTCGCGGTGCCCTTCACCGGCGACGGCTACTGGCTGCTGGGCTTCGACGGCGGTGTCTTCGCGTTCCCGTCGGCGCCCTTCCGTGGCAGCCCGCAACGCCCGACGCCCGTCGCCTTCGGTCTCGCCGGCGTCGTCGGCGCCCCGCCGCCCGACTCCCGCCGCACCTGACGGTCGACACCCGCGGTTCCGAGCGTCACGCGCACGCTCAGTCGAACAGCACGAGCTGGCGGGCGACCTCGCCGCCCTTGAGCGCTTCGAAACCGTGGTTGATCTTCTCGAGGGGCATCGTGGCGCTCACCAACTCGTCGAGCTTGAGCTTGCCGGCCAGGTACCACTCGACGAACTGCGGCATGTCGATGCGGAAGCGGTTGGATCCCATGTTGGACCCCTGCAGCTTCTTCTCGAGCAGCAGTTGGAATCCGTCGATCTCGACGCGTTCGCCGAGGGGGATCATGCCGATCACGACCGCGGTGCCGCCCTTGCGCAACATGTTGAACGCTTGTTGCGCCGTCGCCGCGAGCCCGATCGCTTCGAACGCGTAGTCGACGCCACCGCCGGTGAGCTCGAGCACTGCGCCGACCGCGTCGACGGATGCCGCGTCGACCACGTCAGTTGCGCCGAACGTCAGCGCGAGGTCCCGCTTGCCTTGGATGCGGTCGATCGCGATGATGCGGCCCGCGCCGACCATCGCCGCGGCCTGGATCGCGTTGAGCCCGATGCCACCACAGCCGATGACCGCGACAGTTTCGCCCGGACGCACACGTGCGGTATTCAGCACCGCGCCGATGCCCGTCGTCACACCGCAGCCGATGAGCGCAGCCTTGTCGAGCGGCATGTCCGGTCGGATCTTCACGAGCATGTTCTCGTGCACGAGCAGTTGCTCGGCGAAGCTCGAGAGCGCGAAGAACTGGTACACGGGCTCGTTGCCGCGCCGCAGCCGCGGCGGGTGCGCCGCGTCCAACCCGACCTTGTCGCACAAGTGCGGACGTCCCGACAAGCAATAGCCGCACGTTCCGCAGAAGCCACTGATACACGAGATGACGTGGTCGCCGGGTTGCACGTACGAGACGTCGGAACCGACGGCTTCGACGACGCCGGCCGACTCGTGCCCGAGCACCGCGGGAACCGGGCATGGGTACTTGGCTTCCATGAAGTGCAGGTCGGAGTGACACAGTCCGGCCGCGACGGTTCGCACGAGCACCTCGCGTGGACCGACGGTGCCGACCTGCACCTCGTCGATGACCAGTTCGCCGGGGATCTGTTCGAGTAGCGCAGCCTTCATCGCGCCGACACTACGACTGTCCGCTCATACGCACCATCGCCCGGTCGACAACCGCCCGGCCCGAAGCGCCTACGAGGAACCAGGTGACTTCTCGGGCTCGGTTGCCGGTGTGCCCGCGTTGTCGCTCAACGCGGTGTCTGTTGCCGCGCTTGTCGACGCGTCGGCCGCTGGGGTTCCGCCGTCGGGTGCTTCGTCCGCCCCGCCTGTAGCCGTGGCACCGTCGCGAGTCGGTGTGACCGCTCGCCCGGCCGCTGAAAGCGCGCTCAGCCTGGCGGAATCGGAGTTCGACTCGACCTCCTCGCGCGGGTCACGAACGACGAGTCGCTCGGAGAACCCCGCACCGAACGCGAGCAAGAGCAGGTAGGCGACCTGTTGCTCGGTAGCGCTGTTGGTTTGCGTTATACCTGCGCGTACTGCGAGCAGCACGGTCATGCCTGCGATCGCTCCGATGATCGGTCGCGAGAGTGAGGCAACCAACGACCCGAGACGCTCGGGTATCCGCGCGACAGATCTTCTCGTTGTTCGCTGGAGCGCGCTCGTGATACCGCCGAGCGCGCCGCTCAGGGCCGCGCCGAGCACCACCCACCACTTGTCGATCCCGGAGTCGAAGGCCGGATTCGCGAAGACGGACCCGATCAGCGCGCAGAGCAGTATGAGTACGGCGACCGTCAGCAGAATCGCCTGATAGCGACGCACCAAGTGCACGTTCTGGTACTCGGTCGAATAGCTGTCGTGACGAGTTCGCAGGGCGCCCGCCAGCAACAGCTGTCGCTCGCGCGGTGCCAGCGACCAGCCGTTCTTTTTCGCGTTCCAGGCCAGTACCTCGTCGAGTTGTTGTGCTATCGCCTCCCGACGCCATGCTTTGAACTTGGTGCTGGCGAGTTCCGCGCGCAGGGTGATTGCTTCGGCGGTTACCTGAGCATCCTCGTAGCCGAACACCTCGAGTTCGTGTGCGCGCTGAACAAGTCCCCAACCCCGGTCGACATCGCCGGCGGCGAACGCGGCTTCGGACGCCCGAACCAGGCTTTCGGCCTGGGCATACCAGGCCGGCTCCGCGCCCTGTCCACTTGCGCGCGCCAGACTGAGACTCGACCACGTTGCCTCGATTTCTTCTTGGAGACGCTCGGGCCGAATGTCTCGGAAGACCGAACGGAATCTCATGCGGGGAGCCCTCCTCGTCCTCGCGTATCGCGCAAGCAGGTCGACTTCCTTCGGGTACGACAGGCGTCGGCACGCTTCGCGGTAGCTGAGCCACTCGACCGCGACGACCTCACCCCGTGCCGGACCCGAAGGGACAGGCTCCTCGGCATCCATGTTCCAGAACAGCACGTACTTGCGACCCTCTTCGGTGGCATAGCTCGTCGCTCCGAGGAGCGAGAGAGGACGGGCCACCCAGCCGGTCTCTTCGCGTACCTCGCGTACTGCCGCGGACTCCAGCGTCTCGCCAACTTCACAGTGGCCCTTCGGAAGCGTCCAGTCACCGCCGTGTCGATCACGGCGCACGACTGCGACGCGGTCGCGTCCGTTCACTTTGCGCCGTACGACACCGCCCGCGGCCAGAACGTCAACACCATTCGGCCCCGGAACCGGTGCGGCTTCCGCATCTGTCCGCCCCATGGACCCGCACCCTACGTCGCCTTCATGGAGCGGAGATAGCCCAAGAGGCTTGACGCGGAATTGGGTGATCGAGCCTTCGAGTCGCGATGCTCGCATCGCGACTGGGCAGGCATCGGGTTGTCGGCATAGCGGCGCGGGTACGGTCCGCGCCGATGGGAACACGCACGAGCTACCCGCCTGGAACGTTCTCCTGGGTCGACCTTGCGACATCAGATCCGGACGCGGCGCGGGTCTTCTACACCGCATTGTTCGGGTGGGACGCCGACGACGGCCACGACGGTACGGGCGGCACCTATACGACGTTCCGCACCAACGGCGACGCGGTGTGCGGGCTCACCTCGACGCCACCAGG
>JBEVDP010000508.1:0-3194 GCA_040513235.1 Acidimicrobiia bacterium
CTTCTTCGCTCGTCGTGCCTTGCGCAATAAAACAGAGTGCGATGTATTCGCCCGGCTCGAAATCGCCGACCAGGTAGCCCTTGTCGCCCGGGTTCGCCCCGGCGGCCTCCACGAACGTGACCAGCGCGGCCGACTCCTCTTCCGACATCGCAAGCAACTCTTCGACGGACTGCGTCGCGCCCTCGTTGCGCTTGACGATCACGATCTCGTGCAGCTCCGTGCCCGCGTTCGCAAACTCGATGCCGGTCACTCCCGCGGCGAGCTCGTCGGGAATGCCGTCGAACGCGTACTCCGACGCCGTCACCGTGATCGTCTCGAAGTCGCAGTTCGCGAAGTAGTAGGCGGACACGGGAGCGGGGTCGAGCTGCTCGATCGCCGCGCCGTCGCCGGTCTCGCCGAGCTCTCGGATGGCGGCGGCGACGGCCGTGACCTCGTCTGCGACCTCCTCGGGCGGGTTCGCTTCGAGCGCGTCGAGGTTCGACGCGGCTCCCGATGCTTCGTACGCCGCCATGATGTCGTCCGGCGTCTCGGTCGAGAACATCGCGTCCAGGGCCGTGTCGGCCGCGAGATAGTCGTCGCATGTGTCCGCGCTCGCCACATCGGAACCCGACCCGGAATCGCTCGCGTCGTCGTCATCATCTCCACCGCACGCCGCGAGTCCCGCAGCGAGCACGAGCACGCATGCGCCCGCGGTCAATGACCGCATTCCGTTCCACTGCAACACGTTGCGTCCCTCCTTGGGGCTGTGTCGTCCCAGCGTGCAGGCCGTCATCGCGGGCGACAACGGTGGCAACCCTAAACCCGCGAGGGTGCTGGCACACCCGCGCCGCGACAGAATGCGGGCATGACGGACGCAGAGGCGTGGGATCGGATCGCGGCGGCCCGGACGGCGAGCGTGGCCGTCGCCTCGGTGCAATACGGGCCCGACCTGCCGACCGAAACCGAATTGCGCCTCTGCGGTGACGTGGCCGGCAAGCGCGTGCTCGATCTCGGCTGCGGGGGCGGCGAAAACGCCGTGGCGTTCGCGCGTCAGGGCGCGCACGTGATCGGTCTCGACGCCTCGACCGGCCAACTCGCGCGCGGGAAGCGGTTGGCCGAGGCGAACGAGGTCCGCGTCGAGTGGCAGCGGAGCGACGCCGCCGACCTCGCCTTCTTGCGCGCCGACTCGATGGATGTCGCGTTCGCGTCAGGGCTCCTGAGCGAGATCGAAGACATCGACCGGCTGTTCCGCCAAGTGCATCGGCTGTTGCGGCCGGGCGCGCCGTTCGTGTTCTCCTACGAGCACCCGATCGCGCTCACGATTGCGCGTGACGTCGCGTCGGCGGGCGCGCTTCCCTTGGGTCGGCTCGAAGTGCGCCGCTCCTACTTCGAGCCCGGCCCGCTCGTCGTCGACGTCGAGGGCGAGGAGATCACCCTCTGGCCGCGTACCATCGCAGAAGTGTTCGCAGCACTTCACCGGGCCGGCTACCGCGTTGACATGCTGCTCGAACCCGAGGCCGTCCGGTCCGCCGATCCCGGCCCGTCGACACCGTCGACGATCATCTGGCGCGCCCGCAAAGAAGGCGTCTAACCCCCGATGCGTCGATAGACCCTACGACTCAGGGTCGATCGACGCATCGGCGCGGGCCCATTCGGCGAGGCGCTTGTACGCCTCGTCCTTGCCGATCGGGCCTTGGTCGAGCCGGAGCTCGAGCAGGAACGCGAGCGCTTTGCCCACGATCGGGCCCGGTGGCACACCGAGAAACGCCATCACTTCCCGGCCGTCGAGATCGGGCCGGATCTTCGACAGCTCCTCTTTCTCCTGCAACTCCGCGATGCGCGCTTCGAGCTCGTCCATGCGGCGCGCGAGCGTCGACGCCTTCTTGGCATTGCGGGTCGTGCAGTCGCAGCGCGTCAGTTCGTTGAGCTCGTCGAGCAACGGCCCCGCGTCGCGCACGTACCGGCGTACCGCGCTGTCGGTCCAGCCCATGCGATAGGTGTGGAAACGCAGGTGCAGATACACGAGCTGCGTGACGTCTTCGACGATGTCACTGGGATAGCGCAGCTCGAGCAACCTTTGCTTCGCCATGCGCGCCCCGACCACTTCGTGGTGATGGAAGGTGACACCGTTGTCGCTGTAACCGCGCGTGCGCGGCTTGCCGACGTCGTGCAAGAGCGCACCGAGCCGAACCTTCAGATCCGGACGCGTCTTGGCGACGACGGCGATCGTGTGGGCGAGCACGTCCTTGTGTCGGTGGATCGGGTCCTGCTCGAGCCGCATCGCATTCAGTTCGGGCAGGAACTCGTCGGCGAGGCCGGTCTCGGCGATCAACCAGAGTCCCGGCGACGGGTCGTCGGCCAGCAGGAGCTTCGTCAACTCGTCGCGGATGCGCTCCGCGCTGATGATCGCCAGCCGACCTCGCATGGCGGTGATCGCCTCCACCAGCGCGGGATCGGGCTCGAACGCGAGGGTGGCCACGAACCGCGCGGCCCGCAGCATGCGCAGCGGATCATCGCCGAACGACAGCTCCGGACTCTGCGGCGTGCGCAGGCGCTGTTGGGCGAGGTCGGCGAGACCCCCGAACGGGTCGACCCGTTCGGGCTCGCCGAGCGCGAGTGCCATCGCGTTGATGGTGAAGTCGCGGCGCGACAGGTCGGTCTCGATGTCGTCGGAGTAGGTGACCTCGGGCGTGCGGCTCTCGGGGTGGTACACGTCGGCGCGGAACGTCGTGATGTCGAACCTCTGGCCGTCCTTCTGCATGCCGACGGTGCCGAAGCGTTGGCCTTGCAACCAGACCGTGTCAGCCCAGTCGCGCACAATCGCCTCGACGGCTTCGGGCCGCGCGTCGGTCGCGATGTCGAGTTCTTGCTCGGGACTCAGCCGGTCGAGGAACACATCGCGCACGATCCCGCCGACGAGGTACACGCGGTAGCCAGCGGCCTGGAACCGGCCCGCGAGCCTTTGGGCCGCGGAGTCGGGTTCCAAGAAGGGTGCGAGGCGAGGCGGGACCGTCACGCCCGTATTCTGTCGGGCCCGGGCCGGTCAGTTGTACCGTCGGCACAGACATGGAACCCGAGACTTGGCGCTGGATCTGGCTGGCGGCGACCGTCTTCTTCGCGATCGGCGAGATCGCCGTCCCTGGCACGTTCTTCATGATCTCGTTCGCGATCGGCGCGTTCGTCGCGTGCGTGCTCGCTTTCTTCGACGTGAGCGT
>JBEVDP010000509.1:0-6327 GCA_040513235.1 Acidimicrobiia bacterium
GGCCTGCGCACACAACTCCGCGACCACCTCGCTCGCATCGCGATCGAGGTGCGGGTAGAGGCGCAGCGAAACCGACCCGCGCGCCAGCGGTGCGCTCACGCGAGCACCATGTTCAGTTGCGTGCGTCCTCGACGAACTCGGGCAGGTCGATCGGCGGGTTCGGGAGCTGCTGCACGTTCCGTGCCGCGAGGAACTCCGCGTAACCGGCTTCGTCGGCCGGGAACGACGTCGGGTCGCCCATCATCACCTCGAACAACACGACACCCTCGGGTCCGGCGACGAAGGGACCGAAGGTGTCGCCGTGGTCGAGCGCGATGTGTGTACCGGCCGGGCAGTGCACGCCACCGCAGTCCATCGAGCCTTCGATCACGAACACGAGATGGTCGCTGTTATGGCCGTGGGGTTGGACGATCATCCCGGGATCCCACCGCGCGTACAGGGAGAGGTAGCGAGGCGAGAACTCGAGCCACTTCTCCCAGACCGACGCCGTGTGGTCGCCGTGCTGTTGACGGCGGCATTCCTGCCACGTCAGTTCGTCGAGGTGCCGGAAGCGGGGCCCGCCCATTGCTGTCTCCCATCGTCGTCGCGTTACCGCCGTAGGGTACGTTCGTCGAGAGGTCGGAGTCCGGGGGAAGCAAGTGAGCGAAGAATCCATCGAGCTCGACACGCCGTGGCGTCGTGATCCCGGCGAGATGGCCGCTCGCCTGACACGGTGGGCGCGCGCCGTCGTCGATCCGCGCGCGACCGTCACGAACGTGTCGGCGCCGGGCAACGGCATGTCGAGCGAGACGGTGCTCTTCGACGTAGAACAGCAGAACGACACGGCCCGGTTCGTCGCCCGCCTGGCGCCGCTTCCCGAGGCGTTTCCCGTCTTTCCCGAGTACGACCTGGAGCTGCAACGGCGCTGCATGGATCTCGTGCGCACGCACACCGACGTGCCCGCCCCCGAGGTGCCGTACTCGGAGTCCGACCCGAAGTGGATGGGTTCACCGTTCATCGTGATGAAGCGAGTTGACGGGACTCCCCCGCTCGACATCCCGCCGTACGTGATGGAGGGCTGGGTACTCGACGCGTCCGACGCGGAACGAGCCCGGGTGCAGCACAACGCCGTGAGCGTCCTCGCGCGGCTGCACGAGATCACGCCCGCGACGCACGACCTTGCGTTTCTCGACCGGCCCGAGCACGGCGTGCCGGGCATGTCGCAGCAACTCGGGTACCAGCGCTGGTACTACGAGTGGGCGCGCGGCGACATGCGCCTCCCGCTCATCGAGCGCACATTCGAGTGGCTCGACGCGCGGCGACCAGAAGAACCGCGCATCGTCCTCAACTGGGGCGATGCCCGCATCGGCAACATGCTGTGGCGCGCCTTCGAGCCGGTCGCGGTGCTCGACTGGGAGATGGCGACGATCGGCCCGCCGGAAGTCGACGTCGCGTGGATGATCTTCCTGCACGCGTTCTTCCAGGATCTCGCGGCGCGGTTCGAAATGACGGGGCTGCCCGACTTCATGGATCGCGACGAAATCTGCGCGACGTACGAGGAGCTGTCGGGCCATCCGGTGCGCGACCTGGAGTGGTACGAGGTCTACGCCGCGCTCCGATTTGCAATCGTGTCGATCCGCACCAGCGGCCGCGGCATCGCGTTCGGCGGCGAACCGCCCGACGACCTCGACGACCTCATCATGTTCCGCGGGCTGCTGGAGCAAATGCTCGCCGGCACCTACTGGCAGTAAAACCGCAGGTCGCGCCCATGCGTCGTTATGCGGTGCGGGGGGCGCGGCGGCCGCCCCAGAGGAGCCAGTCAACGCGGCCGTCGGCGTCGAACGCGAAGCGGGCGACGCGCGCGGGGCCGGACGCGTCGAGCGTGACGGCGTGGTCGGGGAGAAAGAACGCAAGAGTCATCGGCGCATCGGGCGGTGGCTTCCAGCCGTCGACGTCGTCGCGTTGGTTCGACGTCAGCGTGATCGTGTTCGGCTGCTCGCCCGCACTGAGCGTCAGTCGCGCGAAGGGCGCGACGAAATCCCCGGCGAACGCCCCGGGTTCGATCACGACCGCGGGGTCGGGTTCGGGATCGCGTACGATGATGCCCGCGCACCGTTCCAGCGCCCAACGGCGCACGGCTTGGTTCACGCCCGCACCGTTGACCGCATGGGTGTGGCTGACGACACCGACGCCGTGCTCCTTGGCCACGACGAGATTGCTGCAGTACCCGACGGTGAGGCCACCATGGCCCATCGCGGTCCCACCCGCGTAGCGCCACACGGACCAGTCGAGCGCGCCTTCCTCGATCGCGTCGACCCTGACGACCGGCGTGTGCAAACGGTCGAGGCTCTCGGGCGCGATGAGTTGCTCACCTTCCGATGACTGGCCCGTGAGCTGGAATCGGCACCAACTGAGCAACTGGTCGACGCTCGCGATCAGCCCGCCGGCCGCCCGGTCGACCGCGCCGAGTTCCCAGCCCGGCTGCCAGCCGAAGCCGCGCAACACCATCGTGGTGTCACCGGCGACGAAGTGCGGAGCGGCAACGCGATGCGTGATGACGTCGTCGGCCCGGAACGCGGCGGTATCCATGCCCAGTGGCCGCAGGAGGCGGGTTTGCACGAACGACTCGAACGGATCGCCGGACACCGCGCCGACGAGCGCGCCCGCGATCGAGAACGCGGCGTTGTTGTAGGAGTACTCGGAGCCGGGCGGGAACAGGCGGCGGGCGTCGCGCAGCGCGTCGAGCGAATCGGCTTCGCGGGTCACGAAGAGATGATCTCCATCGAATCCGGCCTGGTGGCTCAACAGGTGCTCGACCGTGATCGCGTCGAAGTCGAGGGCGGTGCGGGCGGCGAGATCCGGGAGGTGCTTGGCCACCGGGTCTTCCAGCGCGACCTTGCCCTCGTCGACCAGCAACATGACCGCGGTCGCCGTGAACGTCTTGGTGAGAGACGCGATCTGGAACAGCGTCGCGCTGTCGACCGGCAGCGGATGCTCGACGTTCGTAACTCCGTACCCCGCGGTATGACATTCGCCGTCGACGAGCACACCGGCCATCGCGCCGGGGACACCATGCTCCGTCGCGGCGGACGCGAGTACCGCTTCGAGTTCTTCACCCAGAGCCATCGGCAAAACCTATTCCGAATTCGGCTCGCCTGGTTCGGCGCGACACACGGCGACCGAGATCGCGGGCTGCGCGTCCGAGTCCGACAAGCAGGCCACCGCGGCCGCGCGCGCCGCATCGGCGCGCGCCACCACTTCCTCCGCGAGCCACTCGTCGGCGACAAGAGTCGCGGCGGCGCCCGTGAAGTGGACGCCGTCGGGCCGGGCGAAGCGCGCGCGATCATCGTCGAAGGTGTCGACGTACGCGGCGAACGGCAACGCAACAACCTGATGCCAGCGGGCGTCCAGGTCGGCGACGAGCTCGTTGATGTCGTCGTAGCGGTCGTCGAGAGCGGCGAGCGCGGTTGCCGTCGCCGGGTTCCGGCGCGGCGCATCCGACCACACGATTACAGCGCCACTCGGCGCCAGCGCTTCGACGATCTCGTCCATGCGGGCCGCGTACGCCGCGTCATGCGCGGGCTGTCCGACATGGGTCCATTCGCCGTCGGCCCGCTCGAGGTGCACCGCGTCCATGTACGACGAGAAAACGACGACGACGTCGGGGCGGAACACGGCGGCCCGCTCCGACCAGAGCCGGGCCGGCGACCGACAGCCGTCGGTGCGGGTCGGCGGCCCGAACACTCGGTACTGCTGCGCATCGAGCAGCGGACAGCCGACCTGGCCCGCCCAATCGATGACGAGATCACGATGGACCCGCGCGTGGTTCGCCAAGCCGGTCGCCAGCCCGAGGGACGTCGAGTCGCCCACGACCAGAACCCGGCGCGCGGTCGGTGCGCTCGGCGCGGTTCCCGTCTTCAGGTTCGGGAGCCCCAGCTCGGCGCGCCCCTCGCCGTACGCCGTCCGGATCGCGTTGTTCAGCCAGGTGTGCACAGCCGCATGCGCGTGAATCGGCGCGACGTGGATTCCGTCGGGACGCACCGCGAGGTCGATACTCCCGTCGGGTCGGGCGAGGTGACTCGCGTAGTCGATCGTGACGGCTCCGAGCGTCCGGGCCGTGGTCTCACTGATCACCGCATTGAGCAAGATGACCCGAAGGTCGAGCGCTTCGTCCCACCGGACCGCCGGGAACGCGGCGTAGGTGAACGCGGGCACGTCTGCCCACGCCACGACGGCGCCGGTCGATCGCAACATCACTGCGACCGCTTCGTACTCGTCGACGAGGGCTCGATACCGCTCGTACTCGCCCTGGATCTCGGGACGCACGTCGAGCGACGCCCCTGCATCCTCGAACGAACTCATGACGAGCACGACGTCGGGGTCGAACGTCTCGGCTTGGAACTGCCACTGCGCCCGCGCGGTGACGCACGAGCGGATGTCGCGCGGCGGGTCGGCCGCGAAGCGGCGTGCGATGTCGATCCGCAAGATCGGACAACCGGGCCGGGTGGCGTCGAGCACGGTCAGATCCGGCGCGGCGCTGAGCGCGGCCGCGAATGGTGAACCCGTCGAGTCGCCGACCACCATGACTCGCAGTTCGCTCGCCGTCGCGTCGGGGGTCGAAGCTGCGATCGCGATCGGCTCCGCGGTGGGCGTAAAGGCGCGCTCGTCGAGGACGGCGACGGTCTCGGGCTCCGGCCGCGGCACGATCACGGCCAAGCCGATCGCGATCGCGAGGCTGATGGCGATCAGACCGGCGAAGTGCGGTGGGCGTACGACAAACCGCCGCTGCCGGATCGGGGACTCGAGCAGGTGATACGAGAGGACGGCTACGACGGCGGTGACCGCGACGCGCACCCCGAACAGCGCGCCACGATCGAGCCCAGTACGAGATTCGTCGAGCCACACGAACACGGGCCAGTGGTAGAGGTACAACCCGTAGGACACCCGCCCGATCACGACGAGCGGCGTCAACGCGAGGAGCCCAACCGGCAAGCTGCCGGGAACGATCGCGCTGTAGATCAACGCGACGTTCACGACCGCGATCGCGCCGAAGCCACCGTGGACGACCCACGACGCGTCAGCCGGCGTGAACGCAACCAACGCGACGAATGTCACGAGGCCGGCGCACCCGACCACCGTCGCCGTACGCCGCCATGCGAGCGCGCGGCGCTCGCGACCGACGACGAGGCAGGCGAGCACGGCGCCGGCCAGGATCTCGGCCGCGCGCGTGTCGGTCCCGTAGTAGGCACGGTCGTAGCCCGAGACGACGAACTGCATAGCGACGCTCGCCGCGCAGCACGCGCCGAGCACGAGCGTGACGAACACACGCCGGTTCCGCCCCAGAATGCTCAAACCCGCGAGCAGCAGTGGGAACGCGACGTAGAACTGCTCCTCGATCGACAGTGACCAGAAGTGCTGCACCGGACTCGGCGCGACGAACAACGCGGTGTACGACTGGTCGGCGGCGAGAAAGCGCCAGTTGGCGCCGTACCCGAGCGCACTGAGGAGGTCGAAACGCAGACTCCCGGACGCGTCAGGTGGGCTGAGCCGCGGCGCGAGCAGGGCAATGGCGGCGAGCGTGACGATCGCGGCCGGCAACAAACGCCGGAAGCGGCGCTCCCAGAACCGGAGGATGCTGATGCGACCCGTGCCCGCGCGCTCGCGCAGGAGAACCGCGGTCAGCAGGAAGCCGGAGAGCGTGAAGAACAGACTGACCCCGAGATAGCCGCCGGATGTATGCGGCACACCTCCGTGGAACGCGAGCACCGCAGCGACCGCGAGGGCACGGATGCCGTCGAGCGCGGGGACGTACGCGCCGCCGCCGAGCGGCCGCACCGACTCGAGCTCCCCCGGTGATCCCCCGGTCACTGAGGTCATTCATACACCGCGCGACCGGGAGCCGCACGGTGATCGGGCTCCAACCCGTCTAGCAGTTTCCTTCAGGCGCAGCCGGCGCGTGCCGGCGAATGTTCAAGCGGCTCGCGGTGCCGCCGACTCGTCTTCGCATGGCCGCATCAGTGCGAACGATCTGCGCGCGCCGGCGGGACCACGATGAGGACTTGGACGAGTTGCCGTATCGCGCGTCGGTTTCCTGCGGACCCGATGAGGGAATTGCGGTGTCCGCGTCGGGTCCGCGAACGGTCCCCGCGGCCCAGCGCCGGCGGCGCCTTGCAGCCACGACCGCGGTAGCAACACCGCCGAGGATGAACGCGACGAGGATCAACGCCCACGTGCGCTTCGACTTCCCAAAGAACTCGTCGACGGCTTCCTCGAAGACGTCCACCGCGGCTTGCTCGATCGACAATGACATGCATACTCCGAACGCCACAGGTCAGTGGCCGTCGAGTG
>JBEVDP010000510.1:0-2514 GCA_040513235.1 Acidimicrobiia bacterium
TCGCCTCGCATCCGACGGAGACGAGCTCGTCGCCGCGCGTCGAGTGTTCGAGCTGCGACCCCGACGCGCTCGGCGTGACCGAGCTGCGCAACGCGTGGGCGCGCAAGCGCCACGACCCCGTACTTGCGAGGTACGCGCAGCTCGCCGAGCCGATCGACGCGGAACTCGTCGAGGAGGAAGAGCGGGAGCTTCCGGATGCCTGAGCTCGTCGACGACGCCGCCCGTGACCGCATCGAGCGCGACCTCACCGGCACGCTGTTTGTCGAGGCCGGGGCCGGGTCGGGTAAGACAACCGCGCTCGTCGCTCGCGTCGTCGCGCTCGTGACGACCGGCGTCGCGGAGTTGCGCGAGATCGCCGCGATCACGTTCACGGAGAAGGCGGGCGCCGAGCTGCGCGACCGCATCCGCCGGAAGCTGCAGGAGCGGGCAACCGACGATCTCGATCCCGAGGCCGTGCAGCGTTGCCGGATTGCGCTCGACCAGCTCGACGGCGCCGCGATCGGCACGTTGCACTCGTTCGCGCATCGGCTGCTCTCGGAGCACCCGATCGAGGCCGGGCTCCCCCCGCGTGTCGAGGTGCTCGACGAGGTCAGCTCCGGTGTCGAGTTCGAACGACGGTGGAGCGCGTTCCGGGACGACATGCTCGACGACCGCGATCTTGAACGCACGCTGCTGCTCCTGCTGTCGACGGGCGTCGGGCCGGCTGCGCTCGACGCGCTCGCACTGGCGTTCGAGCAGAACTGGGACCTCGTCGAAGAACGCGTGCCTGCGGACGCGCCGGACCCGCCGTCGGTATCCGAGCTCGTCGCCAGCGCGTTCGAGGCAATAGACGACGTGTGCGCGGCACGCGTCGACTGCAAGACCTCCGACGACAAGCTGTGCCAGCGGCTCGACGACATTGCCGACTACCTCGTGCGACTCCGGGCCATCGACGACGAATACGAGCTGCTCGACGCGCTCGGTGAGGACGCGATGCCGAAGCGGCCGAGCTTCAACCAGACGATCGGCCGGCGCGAGAACTGGCCCGACGTCGGGGAGGTCCGTGCGCGTGTCAAAGCGGCCGGCGCGCAGCTCGACGCCGTGTACAAGAGCGTCGGTGATGCGTGTGCGCACAGGCTCGGTGCCGCGATCCGACGGTTCACGCTGCAGGCTGCGACCGAGCGGCGGATGGACGGCCGGCTCGAGTTCCACGATCTCCTCGTGCTCGCGCGCGTGCTGTTGCGCGATCCCGAGGTCCGCGCCCGGCTGCACGTGCGCTATTCGCACCTCCTGCTCGACGAGTTCCAGGACACCGACCCGATCCAGATCGAGCTCGCGGTGCGGATCGCGGCCGCGGACCCGAGCGACCCCGCGTCGGGCTCGGCGCCGTGGACGGATGTGCCCGTCGCGGCCGGGCAGTTGTTCGTCGTCGGTGATCCGAAACAGTCGATCTACCGGTTCCGGCGGGCCGACATCTCGACGTTCCTGACCGCCCGGGCGCGCCTCGGCGTCGACACCGGCGACCTGGTCGAACTCGTCTCCAACTTCCGTAGCGCGGCGCCGGTGATCGATTGGGTCAACGACGTCTTCGGCACGCTCTTCGACGGTCAGAGCGACGGCGAGATTCCCGTGCCCTCGCAACCCGACTACGTCGCCCTGCACGCGACGCGCGGCGAACCGACGCTCGGGCCTCCCGTCGCGGTGATCGGACGTGGCGAGCATGCGCCCAAGACATCTGCTGATGAGCAACGGGAGGCCGAGGCCGCCGAGGTGGCAGCAGCGATCGCGCGTGCAATTGCCGAGGGCTGGACCGTCGACGATGGCAAGGGAGGGTGGCGTCGGGCCCGGCTCGGCGACATCACCGTTCTGATCCCCGCGCGCACTTCACTGTCGTTCTTGCAGGAGGCGCTCGACGGCGTGAACATCCCGCACCGGGCCGAGTCGAGTTCGCTCGTCTACGCGACTCGCGCGATCCGCGACCTGTTCGCCATCGTCCGCGCCGTCGACGACCCGACCGACACGCTGCGGCTCGTCACGGCGTTGCGGACGCCGTTGCTCGGCTGTGGCGACGACGATCTCTTCCGATTCAAGGTGGAGCGCGCCGGCCGTTGGAGCTACCTCGCCGACCAGCCCGCGACCGTGCCCGACGACGATCCGGTACTCGCGGGGCTGCGTTATCTCCGCGATCTGTACGAAGAGCGGCAGTGGTTGTCGCCGTCCACGCTGCTCGATCGCATCGTCGCCGACCGCCGCGTGATGGAGCTCGGGTTCGGCGAACGCAGGCCGCGGGACGTGTGGAGGCGCGTGCGGTTCGTCGTCGACCAGGCGCGGGCGTGGAGCGACGCGACCGCGGGAAACTTACGCGAGTACGTGCACTGGGTGACGATGCAGACCGTCGAGGGCGCGCGCGTCGCGGAGTCGATCCTCCCCGAGACCGACGACGACGCGGTCCGCATCATGACGATCCACGCCGCCAAGGGTCTCGAGTTCCCGATCACGATCGTGTCGGGCATGTCGACGCTGCCTCAGAGCCGG
>JBEVDP010000511.1:0-3658 GCA_040513235.1 Acidimicrobiia bacterium
CGATGTTCGCCCCTTTGTGACGTTTCTGAACTGCGAACGGGCAAGACGTTCACGCGATGGCGCGGCCGGTTACCGACGAGTAGATCGCGACCTTGGCCCCAAGCGCGACTGCGACGAACACCTGCGCAGCCGCATCCTCAAGTTCGGAACGGCCACATGGATGGGAGCAGCGCCGCGATGCGGAAACGACTCGCGCAGAAGCGACCGCCTGGGCACACCGCAACGGAATCGTGGATTCGTCGGAGCGCGGCGTCGACAAGCTGCAAATCGCGTTTCGGTACGGGCGCTTCGGTACGGGCGCTTCGGTACGGTGCACCTCGTGTCTACGGGCGGTGCGCGCAGAACCGAGATCCTCGACACGGCGGCGGCGGTGTTCGCGTCGCGCGGGCTCCAGACGTCGTTGAAGGAGATCGCCGACGCCTGCGGCATCCTGCCCGGGAGTTTGTACCACCACTTCGAATCGAAGGAAGCGCTCGTCGTCGAACTCGTCGAGCGCTACCAAGCCGACCTCGACACTCTTGCCGACGAGGCGGTCGCCGCGCTCCACGAAGGCGACGAACCCATCGACGAGCGGATCGTAACGCTTGGGATCGCGATCGCGGCGTGCGCGGTACGGCACCGGGCCGCATTGCTGCTGACGCTCTACGAGCCACCGTCAGCCGCCGGCAACCATCTGGTGCGCGCGGTGCAGCGGTCGCCGCTCGCGATCGAGAAGGCGATGCTCGACACGTTCGTCGTCGGCCAGGAGCGCGGGTCCCTCCGTTCGGGGATGGACCTCGAGACGATGGCCGATCGGCTGTGCCAAGTGCTCCTTCACGTGAGCCTGGGTGTGTTCAAAGACGTCAGCGGCGCCGACGAGGTTCCCGCGCTGCGCTGTCGTGCATTGCTCGACGGAATCGCGGTCGATCCTCCGAGCAACGCCGCGTTGGACCGCTCGGCCGCCTTCGACGCGGCGTCTCGCACGATCGAGTCATGGGCGAACGTCGACGACGAGGAAGACGAGCGACTGCCCATGCTGAGATCCGTGGCCCGCGCGGAGTTCGGTCGGCGCGGTTATGAGGCGACCACGGTGCGCGATATCGCGTCGGCTTCGGGCCTGAGTACGGGCACCGTGTACCGGTTGGTCGGATCTAAGGACGAGTTGCTCGCGTCGATCATGCGGTCGTTCACGGTCATCGCGCGCTCTGGGTGGAGCGCAGTGATGCAGTCCGATGCAACTGTGGTTGAGAAGCTCGACGCGCTGATGTGGGTCAACATCAACGCCGTCGACCGGTTCCGCGACGAGTACAACATCCAGCTCGCCTGGATCCGGGAGTCACCGCCGAACACGACCAACCTGGGTTCGTCATTCAACGCGCGGCTGCGCGATCTGCGCGCGCTGCTGGCGCTGGGCGTCCGGTCCGGTGAGCTCGATGTGCGCGGGCCCTCGGCCGACATCCGTGCGTGGTCGTTGTTCGAGATGCTCTGGATGCCGGAGAACATCGTGCGAAAGCTCGGCCCGCGCGGCGCGCTGGTTCTTGCGCGCGAGACGACGTTACGAGGCGCGGCCGTTCGCGTGTGACCGGAGCGAGCCGGGCCGAGGCAAGCCGAGCGCGGCGCCGGTGACGCGCTGGAGGAGACGAGCCGGCAGCACGCGGTTCCCGACGAGCAGCAACTGAGCATCGAGCCCGACGCCGTGGCGCGCGAACGGCCGCCGCTCCTCGACGGCATTGGCGACCGCGGCCGCGAACGTTTCCGGCGAACCGGCAAAGCGCAGGAACCGGCGTCCGTTGCGCTCGAGGTTGGCGTGGAGGGGGCCGTAAGGCCCGTCGGGGTCTGCATAGCTCTGCGTCAGCTCGAGCATGTCGGTCTTGAACGCGCCGGCTATGAGCACGGTGACGCCGAGCCCGAACGGCGCGATCTCCTGGGAAAGAGACTCGGCCCATCGTTCGAGCGCCCCCTTGGCGGCCGAGTACGCGCCGATCCCGGGCATGCCGTGGATCGCGCCCTGACTCGACACCACGACGATCCGGCCCCGGCCCGCGCCCCGCATCGATGGCAGCAGTTCGCGCGTGAGGCGCACGGGGCCGAGGAAGTTGGTCGAGAGGACTTGCTGCCACACGTCGTCGGGCAGTTCTTCGAGGCTGCCGACGGCGGCGACACCAGCGTTGTGCACGATCGCATCCGGCGACCCCGCCGCGTCGAGGATCGACTGCGCCGCGGTCGCGATCGACCCCCGGTCGTCGAGGTCGAGCTGAACCGCGATGAGGCGCGCGTCGTCAGCGGGCGCGTGCGTGAGCGCGCGTATGCGTTCGATGCCGTCGTCGGGAGTGCGCATCGCCGCCAACACTGTCCACCCGCGCCCGTAGAGATGTGCGGCCGTGGCCAGACCGAGGCCGCGCGACGCGCCCGTCACGATGACGGTGCGGGCCTCAGCCACCGCCGCCTCCGCAGCGACCACCGTCAGCCGGTGGCTCCACGTCGGGCCGGCCGTCAGGTTGCGCGCTCTGCCATCCGGACCAGATCCCGGCGAAGAACGGGCCGGGCTGGCCGTTCTCCTCGTAGAAACCGTTCGGGTCGTACACCTTGGCTTCGGGGTACGGCCACGGGCACGCGACCGAGGTGGCGGTGTGGGTCCAGCGAATGAGCGCGAATCCGCCGCCGTAGCCGAAGAAGTACGCGACGTTGATGACGGCGAACATCACGAGGAACGTGCCGAGGGCCGGACGGCTGCGGAACAGTCGCGCGCGTTGGGCGAGCTTCTCCGCCTGCGTGCGGCCGGTGTCGTCGCGGTAGAGGAGAACGCCGGCGGGGATCATCACCATCGACACCAGCGCCGACTCCCAGATGAGCGGGAACTGGTGCGGCTCGCCGGTCGCGAACGAGCCGAACGGGATCACCTGGGAGTAGATGTAGAGCTGCGTGCGCACGAGGAACGTCTCGAGCATCGCGTCGAAGACGAACGCGATCGGGAGGATGAGTCCCGCGAGGCTGAGGAGCGGGTGCCGCCAGACGAACGATTCGACCGGCTGGCGCGCCTGCAGGTGCCGCAGCAACCAGATCGCCGGGAAGAACGGCAGCATGTAGAAGGTCGCGTAAGCGATCACGATGAACGGCTCGACGGTCGGCGACAGCGAGACGAGTGGCCACGTCTCGGGCCAGTGCCAGAGTTGCGGGTTGTAGACCGCGTACGGCGCCCAGTTCATGATCGGGTCCTGCCAGACGAGCAGCGTGGTGACGAGCACCATCAGGAGAACGGGATGGCGCGGGTACCGTCGCCAGCCGACGACGACAGCCGCAACCAACGCGACCATCATCACCACGGTCCCGATCTGGTGCAGTTCGATCCAGTGATCGAAACCGAACAGCGGCTCGACGGGACGCGGCGCGCCGGTGACGTCAGGGTTCGCGATTCGACCGGAGCCGACACCCTGGCGCGCGTTGGCGGCGACGAACGCGACGAACGCGAGGAACGCGACAACACCGAGCACGCTCGCTGCACGGTTTCGTCGCCGAGGCGCCGGCCGTGCGACCTCCGATTCGGCTCGCGCGAGTTGGGTGGTCATGCTGTTCCCGGCGGTTCGTCGGGGTCGGCGAGATACGTGGCGATCATCTCGCGCAACCCGGCGCCGACGATGGGGTCATCGGTGAGCGGACCCGCGATCGCCGCGCGCGCCGC
>JBEVDP010000512.1:0-14739 GCA_040513235.1 Acidimicrobiia bacterium
CACGACGTCGGGCGTCCTCGCGACCTCCCAACGATCGTTGACGCGCACCCGGGGATCCGCTGGCTCCGGCATCTCCTCCGATGACACCTCCACCCTGTTGCAGCGCGCTGGCAGCTGTTTTAGCAGCGCTGCCAGACACGTTTCCGTTACGACCTCGCAACAGCCCGAGGCATCCCGGCGTTGACGTGCCACGTCGCTTCGGTACGGACCGCGCTGTCGGCATCCGCGACGTCTTCCAATACTCGAAACGCAGCCGTCAGCTGGTCGCGCTCGACTGTGACCGTGAGATATCCGTGCGCATTGATCTGCTGGCGGAGCTGCGGTGTGCGAGCGGAGACGTCCGCAGGAAACAGCGCGGACGAGATCGGCGGTGACAAGAACTCGGTCGCAACGATGTCGCTTGCAGGTTCGAATGGACGGCGGTGCGCGTCGAGCACCATCCCGGCGTGGTAGTCGCCGGTGAGGATTACGGGATTGTGGGTTCCGGCGAGAGCGTCGAGGAGCCGCAGCCGCGCTTCGGGAAAGCCGTCCCAGGAGTCGAGGTAGTAGGCACTCACGTCCGTCCCGCCGTCGATACCCGACAGCGCGACGGGGTTTCCGACGACGTTCCAACGGGCCGCGCTGGCGCTGGCCGCCTCCGAAAACCACTGCTCCTGGTCGGCGCCGAGCAAGCTTCGATCTGCGACTCGCGCGGCACAGTTGCCGAAGTCTTCGGTCGCGCCGCCGTCTCGACACGGTGGTTCGTCTGCATGTTGACGCGTGTCGAGCATGTACAACCGTGCAAGATCACCGATGTCGATGTGCCGGTATATCGGCACATCCGCACTCTCGGGTGCCGGAACTCGAACCGGGATGTACTCCCACCACGCCCGGTACGCAGCCGCACGGAGTTCACGGACCTGTTCAGGGGGGCGACCGTCGAGCACGTTGTCGCCCATGTAGTTGTTGAGCACCTCGTGGTCATCCCAGGTGCAGACGAAGGGGAACCTCGCGTGCGCGGCTTGCAGGTCCGGATCCGCGCGGTAACACGCGTAGCGGAGCCGGAAGTCGGCGAGAGACTCAGGAACGCGGGCAGGCAGCGCACGCGGACCCGGATACTCATAGATGTAGTCACCGAGATGCATGACCAGATCGACGTCCTCGTCGACCATGTGGCGATACGCCCCGTAGCGTCCCGTGTCGAGCATCTGGCAATTCGCGATGGCCAGCGCGAACCGCTCGGGCATATCACTCGCTGCCGCGAGCGTCCGGGTGCGGCCAACCGGGCTCGTCCACTCTTGCACGGTGAAGCGATAGAAGTAGTCGGTTGCGGGTTCGAGTGCCTCGGCCTCGACGTGCAGACTGTGCCCCACGTCGGGTTCGGCCGTGGTTACGCCGCGGGTGACCACCTTGTTGAAGCGGTCGTCGGTCCCAACCTCCCACGTCACATCGACGGGATCGGCCGGCATGCCGCCGCGTCCGTCGTCCGCGAGCGGGTCCGGCGCGAGGCGTGCCCACAGGATCACCGACTCGGCTTGTGGATCACCCGACGCGACGCCGAGACCAAACGGATCGCCCGACATTGCTGCGGCGCGGCGCGTCGTGGTCGGAACCAATGCGCGCGTCGACGTCGTTGTCGGCACCGACGTGTCGTCACCGCTGCTGCAAGCCGCCAGCACCGCGGCTGCCGCCGCTCCACCGATGAACTCACGCCGACTGATCTGCCGCATCGTTCCCGCACGTCAGCTTCTGTGTCGAGGAACGAGTGTACGCCAGCCTGCGTCCGCACTCCGGCTGCCGAGCGTCAAGCTACTGCGTCGGGCGAATCTCGCATCGACATCATGACCGGCCCGCACATCGACCACGCGACGGCGATGGTACTTGAAGCTGCGCGATCCCTGATCGGCTAGGCGCACGCCTCCGTGGCGCCGCGCGCTACTTGCGTCAGGCTTCCCGAGCGGCGCGTTCCAGCTTCTCTCGGTAGGCGGCCCACCCGGCCGCGTCGAGGTCGGGCAGGTTGCTGACGTTCGGGAGCAGGCCGGCGGTACCGTCGATCAGTTCGCGCGCGATGTCGGCGTGTCCGGCGTGGCGTTGCACCTCGGCGATCACATGGATGAGAACGCGGTGCAACGTCGGGTACCGGCGCGGTTCCGGCCACCACGGCACCTCGCCGGTCGCGTCCAACGGCAGCGCCGCGATCGTCGCGTCGGCGTGCGCCCAGGCACGCCGGTACAAGCTCACGATGTCGTCGCGCGACTCCTCCACGGTCGCCCACATGTCGGCGTTCGCTTCCGCGTCATCGTCCATCCACGGAGTCGGTTCGTCCGCCGGTCGGCCGAACACGAACCCGAAGTAGCCGAGCTCCACGCTCGCGCAGTGCTTCACGAGCCCCAACAGGTTCGTGCCGGTCGGTGTCATCGGCCGGCGAATGTCGTACTCCGAGAGACCGTCAAGCTTCCACACGAGCGCGTCACGGGCGCGTCGCAGGTACGCATGGAGCTCCGGCTTCGAATCACTCATGGGATTGCCAACGCGATCCGTGGTCGAGACGCGACACGACCCGCGGACATTGCCGCGGTCAGTCGTGGTGTCGGAGGGGGGCAGATCTGCGCTGTCCGATCAAGCCTGTGCAACAACCTCGAACACGTCTGCACTCACGAATTTCACCGGCGCCTCGGGCGGTGGACCCTCCGCCATCCGAGTTGCGAGTGCGGTCGCCGCTTCGGCAGTGTCAACGAGTAGCACGCTCGTTCCACTCGTACCGTCAGCCGACCTCAGCCACGTCCCACTTACAAATCCCGGTTGCTGCTTTACCGTCGGGATCGTGAACGTGTCGAGCAACTCCCGAGCTTCATCGGCGCGCCCGGAATCGATGGCAACCCGTCCTACTACCGCATGCATAGGGTCCTCCTTGCCGTGGGAACCCATATGGTGCCTCATCTGAGCTGCTGTTCCTAGCGCCGAGCGCCAGTTCCGCATCCTCCGGGTTCGACGGCCAGCAGCTTGGATTCGCGATGCGCTATCGACCCGACCACCGGCGGGCTGAAGCGGCAAACCGCGGGGTGGCAACGAGTTCGACCCACAGTTTCGCGAGGTCCCAGAGCGAACGCGCGACACTCCGAGGCCGGAAGAAGCGCGATCGGCTGTGCAATCGTGGGTAGTGATCGACACCCACTTCGACGAAGCGTGCCCCTTCGGTTTGCAGCTTGTAGATGAGCTCGACGCAGATCGCGCCCGACGTCGTGCGTAGTTCCAACGGATCAAGTGCGCTTCGCCGCATGAGGCGGAAGTCGCAGTCGGTGTCGCGAATGCTCAATCCGAACATCAGAGCGACAAATCGGTGATACACGCGACCGATGATGCGGCGGGAAAGGTTGTCGGCCCGGGAGATCTTGTAACCCTGGACCACGTCCACGTCGTCGTTCGCTTGCGCGGCCAACAACGCGAGCTGACCAGGGTCGAACTGCGCGTCACCGTCCGTGTAGAAGACCCATTGCCCGGTCGCCGAAGCGAAGCCGGAGAGGAGCGCGCCGCCGTACCCGCGGTTGTGTTCGTGGGTCACCACGGTCAGTCTCGGTTCCGATTCCATGAGCTGTTTCAGCACCGCGCTGGAACCGTCGCTGGAGCCGTCGTCCACAACTGTGATGTCGCCGTCGACGCCCAGTCTGTCGAGGGTTCTCGCGCAGGCCAGGACAACACTTCCGATCGTCGCCTCGTCGTTGAAGCACGGAAAGAACGCCGAGACCGACGACACCGCCGGATTGGCAACCTCGGGATCCGCTCGCTCCTGCATAGGCGGCGTCACGCTAGCGGCCGGGCGGTGCCGCAGGGCGTATGCGGGCCCTCTGTAGCATGAGCCCGGTGGACTCGCGCGCTGATGCTCGATGGACCGTTGAACTCGCCGGGCGGCGGTGCCTGGTCACAGGCGGACTCGGATTCATCGGGTCCAACCTCACCTCGCGGTTGACCCGCGCCGGCGCGCACGTGGTGGTCGTCGACTCGCTTGTCCCGAGTCACGGGGGCCGGCGCGAGAACCTTCTTTCCGACGGCGAGGTCGAAGTCATCGTTGCCGACATCGGCGACCGCGACGCCGTGGCCGACTCCGCGCGCGAGGCCGAGATCATCTTCAACCTCGCGGGCCAGGTCAGTCACGTCGACTCGATGGTTGATCCGGTCTTCGACCTCGAAGTCAATACCCGTAGCCACCTCGCGTTCTTGGAGACGTTGCGCGCGGTGGAGTCCCGGGCTCGGGTGGTGTACACGTCGACGCGGCAGGTTTTCGGCCATCCGCAATACCTACCCGTCGACGAGGAGCATCCAGTCATGCCCGTGGACGTCAATGGCGTCTCCCAGCACGCGACGGAGCACCTGCACCGGCTGTACGGGGAGTTCTACGACCTTGAATCGTGTGTGCTGCGGCTGACGAACGTGTACGGGCCGCGGCAACGCCTCACCGGCGATAGCCAGGGGTTCATTCCGATCTTCGTACGGCAGGCGCTGCAGGACGAGGAGATCGTCGTCTACGCGGATGGCCGGCAGCTGCGCGACTGTCTCTACGTCGATGATGTCGTCGACATACTTCTCTTCGCCGGTATCTCTCCCGACGCGCCCGCGCAGCTCTTCAACGTCGGGACCGACGAGGTGCACACCGTCAGGGCGATCGCCGACCTGATCGTGTCGACCGCGGGTTCCGGTCGGGTCGCGTCGATCCCGTGGCCGGCGCATCGCGAGATGATCGCAGTCGGCTCCTATTACACCGACTGGTCGAAGGCCAAGCGGACACTCGGATGGATGCCCAAGGTCGGACTGCGCGAGGGGATCCGACGCATGATCGAGTACTACCGGACGTTCCCGACCGCGATCGCGTGAAGATCCCGTTCCTCGACCTCGCCCGTCGGGTCGAGTCACTCCACGACGAGGCTCTCCCCGCGATCGAACGCGTGCTGCGTTCCGGGCGTCTCTTGGGAGGTCCCGAGACCGAAGCGTTCGAAGCCGAGTTCGCCACCTACTGCGCGCGGCGCTATGCCGTCGCGGTCTCGTCCGGCACCGCCGCGTTGAGCCTGACGCTTCGCGCGCTCGGAGTCGGGCCGGGTGACGAGGTGATCGTCCCCGCGCTCACTGCCGTTCCGACGGCGGCCGCCGTCTGCGCTGTCGGCGCGGTGCCCGTTCCCGTCGATGTCGACCGCGAAACCGCGGGACTTGACCCCGCCGCCGCCGAGGGAGCGGTGACGGACCGAACTCGTGCCGTGATCGTGGTGCATCTCTACGGACGCCCGATGGGGCTGCCGTCCATCGGTTTGCCAGTGATCGAAGACGCCGCCCACGCGCACGGCGCGCTCGCTTCCGGCGCCAGGACTGTCGCGGCCGCGTACAGCTTCTACCCGACCAAGAACCTCGGCGGGATCGGCGACGGCGGCGCAGTCGTGACGGACGACCCCGAGCTCGCGCAGCGCGTACGCCTTCTCCGAACCCATGGTCTCGATCACGACTACCTGCACACCGAAATCAGCGGCAACGCGCGTCTTTCGGAGATCGAGGCGGCGTGGCTGAGAATCGCACTCACGCGTCTTGACGGCTGGAACGAGCGCCGACGCGAGATCGCGCACGCATTCAGGGAGGCGGCACCCGACCTGCGCTGGCAGTCACCAGATCCACGCCACGTCTACCACCTGTGCGTGGGCCGCGTCTCGAAGCGCGACGAGTTTCGCAAAGGGATGCCGTTCGAGAGTGCTGTTCACTACCCGTGCGCCATACACCGGCAACCCGCATATGAGCAGTTCGCACGACGTTCGTGCCCGGAAGCCGATGCCTGGGCGACCGAGTGTGTCTCGATTCCGTGCTATCCGGAGATGACTACTGGCGAGATCGAGAAGGTACGCGCCTCGCTCGCGTCGTGCGATTAGTCGTCGTCGCGTGTCGCGACGACGATCACGCTCGTGCCGAAAGGCACCCGGTAGCGGCGGAGCCATCTCCGCTCTGCCGCCGCGCAGGGCGCGAAGAGCCAGTCGAGGCCGCGACGCTGCACATCGGATCGAGTGGCCGCCTCAGATCGACGGCCGTGCCGGTCCGCGATGCGGAGTGCTGCCGCGGCCGGTGCAAGAAACGAGTAGGCGTAGGTCGACCGGTGTACCCGAAACCCCGCCGCGGTCGCGAGTGCTTCGAGGTCGACGCGCCGGTACCGGCGAAGGCTGTGCACGATCTCGTCGTGGCCGCGGCGCAGTCGCTCGAATGCCGGTTCGAACAACACGATCGCTCCGCCCGGGCGCAGTACTCTGTGCATCTCGCGCACGGCGTCCGCATCGTTGGGAACCGAAGTCAGCACGGTGATGGCAATCACGATGTCGAACGAATGATCCGCGAGTGGGAGCGAAGCAACGTTCGCCTGAACGGCACGGGTCTGACGTCGCGCCCGCACGAAGCGCAGTGCTTCGGGAGAGATGTCGACGCCCACAACGGTGCCGTACTCCCACAACCAGGCACCGTTTCCCCCAGGACCGCACCCGGCGTCGAGGCTGAGCAAGTCGCTGCGAAGCCACGGCCGGAGCAGGCCTCGGACCAGATAGCGCGTGTTACGGTACCACCAGTGGGCGTCTTCGATCGCCGCGATGCGGCTGTATTCCTCTAGGTCCACGACGCACATCATGTGTCAGGCGAGCGAAACCACACCATCTCGCGCTCGCGACCTGCGCTTCGAACGGATCTCCGGCATCGCCGTGATCTTCGCAGCCGTCGTTGCCGCGGTCGCGCTGCGGTGGTGGATCGTCGTATCGCCGCTCGGGCGGATTGACAGCGACGAAGGCATCATCGGCCTGATAACGCTCGCGATCCGCGACGGATCGCGCGTCTACATCTCGTGGGGCAACAGTTACGGCGGGACGCTCGGGCAGGCGTTCGCCGCGCTGGGTATGCAGCTGTTTGGGCCGTCGGCGGAAACGATGAAGCTCGCCGGCGTCGTGCTCACCTTCGTCTCGTGCGTCCTGCTGTGGCGCATCGCGCGATACTTCGTCGACGAACCTCGGGCCCGTTTCGCCGGTGCGTTGTTCCTCGTATACCCGGCGTTCGATCTGTGGTGGTCGACGAAAGCGGGGTATTACGCCGCCGCAGTGATGTTAAGCCTGGCCGTAGTGCTGTGTGCACTGTGGACAGACGCCAAGGCCGAGTTTGCCCAAGTCCGCTGGTTCGAGGTCGGTGCGCTCGGTTTCCTGACTGGCCTCGCGTTCTGGACGACGCCGCAGTGTTTGTTGGTCATCGGCCCTGTACTCGGGTGGCTCGCGGTGCGGCGGTATCGGCTGTGGCGATCGGCGTGGCCGTTCGTCCTTGGTGCGATCCTCGGCGCGGCGCCGTGGATCAGATGGAACCTCGCCAACGACTGGAGTTCACTCCGGGCGAACTCGGTTCCGGTCGTGTCGACGTACGGCGAACGCTTTCGTCACTTCTTCTCGGATGCTCTGCCTCAGTCACTCGGTTTCCGCGTGCCCTACGAACGCTCGTGGATCCTTTGGGGAGCGGGACGCGTCGCATATCCGGCCGCGCTCGTCGGCCTGATCGCCGGCGTCGTGTACGTGCTTCGCGATCCTGGGCGCCGGCGTCGCTTCGCGCCGGTGCTCGCGATCTTCGTCGTGTATCCGTTCCTGTATGCATTGGCCAAGGAGACCTGGTACTTCTCGTCGCCGAGATACCTGACCCAGCTCGCGCCCTTCGTCGCTCTGCTCGTCGCGGCGATGTGCGCCACGTACGTACGGCAGCTCGTCGTGCTGGCGCTGGCGATCGTGCTCGCTGTGGCCACGCTCGCAAGTCTGGAGTCGGTCGGCGAGAGCGGCGCGTACGACATGATGGGACCCAAACTCACGGCTGTGATCGAGTACCTCGATGAGCACGACATCCACCACGTGTACGCAGATTATTGGATCTCGTACGCGCTCACGTTCGAGACCGAGCGCAACATTCTCGCCTCCCCGGTCGACTTTGTGCGCGAGCCGAAGATCGACCTGCTGGTAGCCGGGGCCACCCCGAGCACCTACCTCGTCTTCGCAGGCGGTCCGCGTGACAGCGCGCTCACAGCGACGCTCACGCAGATGGGGGTGCCCTTCGAGCGTGTCGTGATCGACGGCATCGCGTTGTACCTGCTCGATCGGAACATGCGACAGTACGATTTCCCGCCCGGGTTCTGGAGCACCTACGGCTTCTAAATCCGGGCGAGCCGTCCGACGGCACGACGCTTTCGAACCTCGCCCGGTTGCGCCGGGATTCGTCGATGGCACGTCGAGCCCGCGCGCTGCTCGCCCCGCCTCGGTCTCGAGCCGAAGGGTCAGCAGCTCGGTAACCGCGTCGTCTTGATCAACGATCGTTGCCCATAGGCCGCGTCGCCGACACGACACCGCGGTCGACTTGATCAGGCCGGGGGCTTCCGCCGAGCCGCACGCCTGCTCGGCGAACGAGCATCTTCGTTGCGTCGTCGGGCTCGGCGCCGAGCTCGGCGAGCGCCGCCTCCATCGAGCGCGTGGCGGACTCCAGTCCCGCGCGGTCGTTGCGATGGAGATGGCATGCGATCGCGAGCCGATGCGCACGCTCGGAGTATGGCGACGCGACCTGGGTGCGTTCTGCACATCGGAGAGACTCGTCGAACCTGCCGGCCACCAAGAGGAGCTCGCCGAGCCGCAGACACGCATCGACGACGGAGCGCTGGATGTGCTCGATTTCGGGGTAGAGCTCATCGATCGAGACGAGGTCGAGGAGCGGATCGCCTCGCCACAGGTCGACCGCATGCGTGAGACTCGTGATCTCTTCGGTGGCATCGCCGGTTTGTTTCGCGTGATCGGCCGTCGCGAGATGCTGGTGCAGCTGCGCGAGGTCGGTTTCGACGAGTGGCGGTCCGGCGAGATCGATTGTGTCGGTGTCGCTCCGGACCCTCGAGGTGGACTCGCCCGCGGGAAGGTCGGGTTCGAGCAGCCGTCGCAACCGGCTGAGCGTGACGCGGAGGTTCTGTGCGGCCGACTCTCGCTCGAGGTCGGGCCAAAGGAGGTCGCAGATGCGTTCGCGTCGCAGCGGCCCTTTGACCGCGAGCAAGGCGAGCAGGGTTCGAACCCTACGGCGTCGAAGTTCCGCGGACAGGATTTCGGTATTCCCTTCCCGTAGCCGCAACGGGCCGAGCACCTCGATGGTGAGGGGTTCCTGGTTGAGGTCGCGCAGGTCCGCGAGGAGTCTCGCGGCTTCGGCCTGACAGGTTGCGTCACCGTGCGCGGCCAGCCACTCGACTTCACGACGCGTCGGCTCGGGCGTCCACACCGCAAGCGTTCGGACGAGCGAACCGCCGTCTGGGCAGCCCGCGGCGCCGGCCCGGATGGCGAGCTCGACCGACCACGCGAGCGGGAGGATCGTCACCGCGATTGATGGTGACCCGAGTTCGGCGTGACGATCGAGGCGGCCTTCCCGGGCCGCGATCAGTTGGCGAGCCAACGCGCGGGCGCGAAGATGCATCGGGCCCAGTTCGGCCTCATCCCAGAACTCACGCGCGACTTCATTGCAGACGTAGGCGATCGCAAGATTGCGGCGCAAGCGCACCTCGCCCCGAGCGTCGATGAGTGAATGGCGGGCGACGTGCTCGGCGATGGCCGAGGTCGCCGCCGCTTCATCGTGCTCGAGGATCCGGCAACACGCGAAGGCGGTCGCGGCGATCGCGCTGTCCTTCGCATCGAGTGACATGGCCAATGTCTCCTCGATATCGCGCCGCACCGTGTCAGCAAGCGCGCGATCACCGAGAGACGCGGCCACGCCCGCGGCGTGTGCCGCCGAGACGAAGCGATAGAGCTGGTTGTCGGCCAGCAAGGGTTCCATACGAAGCGGCACGGCCAGATAGTCCGAGGGATCGCCTGCCAGCCAGCGCAGCATCGAAGGGATCGATCTCACGTATGCGTGGCGCGATTCGAGGAGCGGCGCGCCGATCGAAATGGCGTCCCCGGCTCGACCCGACAGTACGAGCATGGTCGCGTGCAGCCGGGTAACGATCTCGCGCACGGAAGGCGCCACGCCATCGAAGGACATCCCTTCGATCGTACGGAGGGCTCGATCGACGTCGCCCGCCAACGACGCTTGCGCCGCGTCGACGGCATCGACGAAGAACTGGAGCTCGGGTTGGTCGGTCACGCCGGGCAGCGCCTTGATCCGCTCCGTAAGCGTTGCGAGGCGAATGACGTCTCCCCGCGCATGCGCCGACACGGCCCCCAAGGCCAGTGTGACTGCCTGCGCGTCGCCGTCACCGCGCTCGACGAAGTCGGCTTCGAGCAGGTCGAGCTCGGAGTCCATGTTGTCGTGATACCGCTGCTGCGCGTGGCGTACCGCCAGGCCCAGGAGCCGATGCTCCGACGTGCCGACCGCGGCCGGCGGCGCGTTCATCTGCCAACGCACCGCTGTGTCGGTCGGGAGCGCACCGAGGTTCTCTCGCACGAGAGCGACGCAGGCGACGCGGAACATGTTGGCCTGTTCCCAGCGGACAGCGACCGATCCGAGACGAACGGTCTCGCCGCGCTGGAGCAGGAGATGCATTGCACGTCCGCGCACCATGAGGACGTCAGCCGCCGGATAGATCCGCTCGGCCGCGTCCTCCCACAGTTGGTGCGCCCCGAGCGTGCCGTGCGCGTCCTGGTACAGGAGCGGCACGCAGCCAACGAGTCGATCGACGTCGACCTCGCGGCCGGCAACGAGGGCGACTTCCGCGGCGGAGCCAGAACCGAGCACGGCGAGTGCAAGTAGCCCGGATCGCTCAGCCGTCGACAACTCCGCGACGATTTCTTCCCAGAGAAACTGGCGCGTCGCACCCGGTCGCGCGGACAAGACCAGCCGCACCAACGAGGGCCAGCCCGCCAAACCCTCGCACGCGATGTGATCCTCGCCGACAAACGCGGCGAGCGCGCTGACTTCCGCATCGGTGAACGCGAGCGCGGTGCTGCCGATCTCAACGACCTGGCCGGCGGCGCGCCGCCGAGCCAGAGGAATCGGCATCGGATTACGGCTGGCGAGAACGAGGTGCGCGTGGGGAGGCAGGCTTTTCGTGAGCTCCTGCACGAGGTGTTCGCCGGCCGACTCCGCCGGGAGTTCGTGCAGATCGTCGAGGACGATGCACACGTCCACCGGCGCAATCGCGCGCAGCGCGCCGAGCACGCGGTCGATGCCGCTGCCACCCGCCACCGTGACGCCGAGTCCCGACACGATCGCCGACCCCAAGCGGTCCGCGTCCTCGTCGCCAGGCTCGCACGCGACCCAGGCGTCGATACCCCGCGGGGCGGCGTCGTTGGACCGAATGGCCTGCGCGAGGGCCGTCGTCTTGCCGAACCCGGCGCCTGCCACGACCGTGGTGACGGGCACGTCGAAACGCGCGGTGAGGGCTTCGACCAGACGCGCCCGAACGAGTTCGTCGGGCAGCGGCGACGGTGGCAACGGTGCACGCCGGGTGCCGGGCGCCTGTGGTCGGCTCACCGGGCGCCATCCTACGTTTCGATCGGCCGCCGGGTAACGGCTGGGTTACGCGGCTTCTTCATGCTCGCTCCCATGGGAGAAAACATGAAGCTGTACTTGGCGAAGGCCATCGGTCGGGGCAGCACCGAACTGGCGGCCTTCGATGCGGCCCTCGTCGGCGCGGGCGTCGCGAACTTCAACCTGATTCGTCTGAGTTCGGTGATTCCCCCGCATGGCGAGGTCGTCGAAGTAGAGCGCTGCCCCTTCGCGCAGACCTCCGGCTGGGGAGATCGGTTGTACGCCGTGTACGCGGAGCAGCGAACCAGCATCCCCGGTGAGCAGGTCTGGGCCGGCGTCGGGTGGGCGCAGGACCGCGAGACGGGTCGCGGTCTGTTCGTCGAGCACGAAGGCGCGAGCGAGCAGGCGATCAGACGGCAGATCACTGCCAGCCTGGGCGATCTGCAGGCAATCCGCGGACTCGACCTCGGTGCGATCCACATGTGCGTGATCGGTGCGATGTGCACTGGGGCCCCGACGTGCGCGCTCGTCATATGCGGGTATGCCACTGAGTCGTGGCTCGCGAGCAGTGACGACCGTCCAGCGCGCGAGTTGATTACTGCGTGATCGGCGGGCATCGAGTCGTGAGCGAGCGACGCCCGCCGGAACAACTTCGACCGACGCTGCGTTGGGCAGTCACCGGCGCGGCCACGGGGCTGTCGTGGTGCACGCTCGAACTTGCTGCGACCGCAGCCGGCAGTCTGCTTGTCGCGTCGCCAGTGCTCGACGGGGCATCGCCGAGTGTCGCGGTCGGGTTCCTCCTCGCGACGTACGCCCTCTGGGTGGCGGGGCTACGGCTCAACCTCGTCGCCAACTGGCTCCTGCTCGAGCAGACGGGGGCGAGCACGAACCTGCCGTCGAAGGTCATGTTCGAGCTTGCCCGGGCTCGGTCACGCAGCCGACGACTACCGAGGGCGGCGTCCGCGGTCGGCTATGTCGCAACCGAGATTGCCAAGGAGGCGCCGTACTACGCGGGCGCGTTCGGAACTGCGCTCCTGAGCGACACCGTCAACTCGACTGACGCGCTCGTCTTCCTTGCCGGTACGAACGTCTGCGCCGCCGCCTACGAATACTGCGTCGCCCGGCTGAGCCGTACGGTGCTCGACCGAACGTCGCAACGTGTCCGCTGACCGACGGCGCTTCGAACCGGTTGCGACTCGATACTTGGTGAGGTGTTGCCTTCCACCAAGTAAACTGACAGGCATGACTGTTCAGGAGTATGTGGTTTCGGCGTCCGGCCAAATGTCGTTGCCCGCCGGCGCCCGTCACCGCTGGAAGCTCGACGGCGGCGGGCCGGTTGACGTCATCGATCTGGGCTTCGGAGTTTTGACCGTCCCGAAGGGAACCGGGCGGAGGCTGCTCGACGACCTGCTCAGTCGCGAGGACCACACCGAGTTCGTCCGGACGCTCGCCGACGACCCAGACCTCGCAACGACGTGACGCACGCGTTGCTCGACGACCACCTGTTACGGGACTTGCTCGCCGATCACGCGCCCCGCGCGCTCGCGAAGATCCTCAACCAGTATGAGCCCGCGACGACCAATCACTACCTCTACCGCCTCTGCAAGAGCGTCGTGGCGGCGCGCGGCGGCGCGCTCACCGGAAGCTGGAGCACAGAACAACGGCGTGCGCTCGGCTCGCAGCTGATATCGCTGCCTGCGGAGGTAGAAGTCGTGCCGATGCGGGCCCTCGCGTTCCGCATGGCCGAGATCTCGGCCGAACACCGCGTGTCAACCCTCGGCGCCGAGTGCGTCGCCGCATCCGAACACCTTGATGCTCCGGTCTTCGTATGGACGGGCGACGACGGCCCCGGCATCCGCGCCGCGATGAAGGCTCTCCGCCGGCCGTACCGAACCATCCGGCGTTGAAATCACCTGCACGCGATATCTGCACGCTTTACTGCACGTAATGTCTGCACGCAGCGTGTCGGAGGGGGGACTTGTACCGTAACCCCACGCATGCACTTTGCGGGCGAGTTCGCTATCGCGGCGTAACCGGGATCATGTGCGATGCCACGTGGCGTTGCGGCCGGTACCGTCGTTCGTGATGCGGCCGCTGTTCTTCAGGTCAGTAAGAACGAGCCGGATCGTGTTGTCGGAAACACCGGGGACGGCGCGGCGGATGTCCGCGATCGTGAACGTTAGCGGCGAGTGCAAGAGGACGAAGTCGCGGACGCGATCCTGTTTCGTCCCAACGGCAGTGCCGGCAGCGATTCGTGCCATGAAGCGTTCGTAGGCGTCGTCGAGCCGGTCGAGGAAATACGTCGCCCAGGGCCACACGTCGTGGCGGCCGTCGTCGAACCAGCCGGCGGTCGACGCGGCCAGCGCGACGTAGTAGTCGTCCTTCGTGTCATAGAACAGTTGCTCGATACTGACGTACTGGCCGACGCCATAGCCGGTCCGCGCGAGCAGGTTCGTCGTGACCAGCCGGGCAACGCGCCCATTGCCGTCGCCGAACGGGTGAATACACAGGAGGTCGAGTATGCACGCTGCCGTCACGAGCAGTGGATGATGCGTACCCCGATCGAGCGCGTCCTCGGTGCGAGAGATGAGCTCCTCCATGAAGAAGGGCGTCTCCCGTGCAGACACCGGCTCGAACCGCACGGTCGTCGTGCCGTCCGAGTTGCGATCTATGACGAGGTTGTCCTCGGTCTTGAAGTATCCGCCGCGTCCATCGGTGAATAAAAAGAGCAACCGGTGCAGGTGCAACACCAACCCGACCGTGAACTCGCTGGGATTTTCCTGGTGCAGATAGTCGAGGGCCGCGCGGTAGCCCGCGAACTCTTTCTCACTGCGGTTCCGGAACCGATTCGCCTCGCCAGAGGCCAGTCGGGGAATCCGAGCTTGCTCGACGATGACCCCCTCGATGGCGCTCGATGCCGTGATCGATTCGATGCGCGCTTCAGCCCGAAGAGTCTCGAGGAGTTGCGGGAGCTGGTCGCTGTACTGAGCTTCGGCGCCCGCGGCCCGGTCAATGCGGCGTAGCGCCCGGACGGCATCCCCCGGGACCGGATCCAGCGTGCCTCGGCGTTGGAAGCTCCTCATAGAACCCCACAAACCTACCAAGACTGACGGCCTTTGGTGGGTTTATGACGTTCCTCGGAGCCCGAGCACTACTCCCGACCGCGCGCTCCTGACGCGAGACCTCGGGTGGCAAATCGAACACCTGTTCGGTGTCGGAGGGGCGACACAAACCCTAAGTACACGTGACCCCTGGACTGGCTGGCTCGACGTCCAAGCCGCGTAACGCGGC
>JBEVDP010000513.1:0-5182 GCA_040513235.1 Acidimicrobiia bacterium
GTTCGGAGGGCCGGACGCTCGCGTTCGGCGACGGTGAGATCACGTGCCAGGTGCTCAGCGATGGCTGCTTCGACGGTCTCGACTTCGTCATCGTTGATGTCGACGATCCCATCGCAGCCGAATGGGCGCCGGCTGCTGCCGCCGCGGGTGCGATCGTCGTCGACAACTCGGCCGCGTTCCGCATGGATCCCGACGTTCCGCTCGTGGTCGCCGAAGTGAACCCGGAAGATCTCGCGCAAATACCGAAGAACATTGCGTCGTGCCCGAACTGCACGACGATGATCCCGGTCACCGCGCTCGCGCCACTGCACCGCGCCGCGCGCATCGACCGCCTTGTTGTGTCGAGCTACCAGTCGGTATCAGGCGCGGGGCAGGTCGGCCTCGACGAGCTCGACGTGCAGTGGACGAAGCTGTCCGGCCGCAGCGAGGAGTTGCGGCGCGCGGGCACGCGGCCACCGATCGTCGAAGGCGAGGTGTGGCCCAAGCCGATCGCGGGCAATGTGATCCCGCTTGCGGGCTCGATCAAGGAAGAGGGGTACACGTCGGAGGAATGGAAGATGGTGCGCGAGACCCGCAAGATCCTCCACGACGACGACATCCGCTGCACGGTCACCTGCGTTCGCGTGCCCGTATTCGTCGGCCACGCGGTCTCGGTGAACGTTCGCTTCCACCGCCCGATGGCCAAGTCCGAGGCGGTGGAGCTGCTCCGCGCGGCGCCCGGCGTCCAGGTTGTCGACGACGGCAACGGATTCCCGACTCCGCTCGACGCGGCCGGGGTCGACCCGGTGCTCGTGGGCCGGGTCCGGGAGGACATTTCGGAGCCGGGCTCGCTCAACCTCTGGATCACCGGCGACAACCTGCGCAAGGGCGCGGCACTGAACGCCGTGCAGATGGCCGAGGTCATCGCGGCCACTCGCTAATCACCCTGATGGGGTGAAGGCGTTGGGGCCGCCCGCGTGTCAGGATGCGGCGTGCCCTCAACTGTGCCGCGGTGGCGCCGCATTCTTGCGTGGGTCCTGCTCATCCTCAGTTGCATCCTCGTCCCGCTGTCGGTCGTCGCGGTGTGGACGAAAAGCGAACTCCTCGACACCGACCGCTACGTCCAGACGGTCGCGCCGCTCGCGCGCAACGCAGAGATCCAGGAAGCGGTTGCCAGACGGCTCTCGACGCTCCTCTTCGACAACGTCGACGTGGAGAAACTCGCAACCGACGCGCTCCCGTCGCAGGCCTCTTTCCTCGTAGGACCGTTGGAGTCGGCGCTGCGCGAGTTCGTCGACGACGCCATCCTGCGAATCTTGCAGACCGAGCAGTTCGCGGAATTCTGGGACGAAGCCAACCGTCGAGCCCACGCACAAGTGGAGCGCGCGCTCACGGGTGGCGGGCCCGTCATCAGCACCGAGAACGGTCGCGTCACGCTCGATCTGTCGGGGCTCGCGGTAGACGTCCGATCCCGTTTGAGTGAGCGCGGCATCGGCATCTTCGACGACCTGCCCATCGGCACCCTCGCGTTGCGGTTCACGCTCTTCGACGCCGACTCTCTCGAGAAGGCCCAGGATGCGATCGACCTGCTCGACACGCTGAGCATCGTGCTGCCGATCCTTGTCCTGGTGTTCGGAGTGGGCGCGGTTCTGCTCGCAGGCGACCGCCGCCGCATGATCTTCCGCTGGGGCGTCGGCCTCATCATCGCAACGCTCGTGCTCGGTTTCGGCATCGCGTTCGGGCGCGATCTCTATCTCGACGCGCTCCCAGAATCGGCGTCTCAACCCGCCAACGCGCAGGCGTTCGACATCGTCGTACGCTTCCTGCGCAACTCGAACCGAATCGTGTTCCTCGTCGGGCTGATCATGGCGTTGGGCGCGTGGCTCGCGGGGTCGTCGAAGGCCGCGACATTTCTGCGCTCACGTACGACCGGCGCGCTCGAAGGTGTTGGCGATCAGGCGGGCGAAGGCGGCGCGTTCGCCGGCGTGGCGCGCTTCGTCGCCCGGTACGTGAACGTGTTCCGCGTCGGCGGTGCCGTGTTGGCGTTCGTCATCCTGATCTGGATGGACCACCCGGACGCGACCACGGTGCTGTGGTTGTTGCTCGCGCTGCTCGTGTATCTCGCCGTCATCGTGGTCATCGCGCGCATGGGGCGTAACCAGCAGGAGCCCGCGCTCGAAGAACCGCAGCCCGCGGCTTAGCCGGGGAAGGGCGCGAGCCCGAGACGCTTGCGCACTTCGGGGCGGCGCAACGGGGGCAGGCTCTTCGGCGGCTGCCGGCGCGCCGGCACCTGCGCGAGCAGCGCTTCGGTGATGTCGGCGATCTCCATGGCCGCCGTCTCCATCGCTGCGACCAACTGGATGTTGGGTTTGGCGATACCCGTGACCTTGCGCACGAATTGTTGGGCGGCGGCCTCGATCTCCTCGCGGGTCGCGGGTGGTTCCAGGCCTCGAAGCTCGGTGATGTTCCTACACATGTCCGCCAGAGTAGATTCCCGCTGGTCGAACAGATGTTCGGGGGATACGCTCTCGCCCATGACCTCGGTGGCCGCCCGTCCCCGGCAACTGACGTTCGGTTCGGCGGTCCCGGTTGACGGGTTCCATCCCGCAGTGGGGTTGTGGTTCCGGCGGCGTTTCCCCGACGGTCCGACCGATCCGCAGCGCGACGGCTGGCCGCGCATCGCCGCGGGCGACGACACGCTGATCGCGGCGCCCACGGGGTCGGGCAAGACGCTCGCCGCGTTCTTGATGTGCATCAACCGTCTGTACCTTGCGCATGAGTTGGGCGACCCGATCCACGGCATCGCGCGCGTCGTGTACGTGTCGCCGTTGAAGGCGCTGGCGGTCGACATCGCCGAGAACCTCCAGCGACCGTTGGAGGAGATCGCGGCGGTTGCCGCGGAGCTCGGGCTCGACGCGCCCGACATCGACATCGCCGTCCGCACCGGCGACACGTCGCCCGCGGAACGCTCGCGGCTGGTGCGCACGCCACCAAGCTTCGTCATCACCACACCCGAGTCGCTGTACCTCTTGGTGACGAGCGCGAGCGGTCGCCGCGCGTTGCGCACGGTCGAGACGGTGATCGTCGACGAGATCCACGCGGTTGCACGCGACAAGCGCGGCGCGCATCTCGCGCTCACGCTCGAACGGCTCGAAGCCTTGTGCGACGCGCCGCCCGCGCGCGTCGGACTGTCCGCCACGCAGAAGCCGATCGAGATCATTGCCCGGCTGCTCGTGGGCGACCGCCCGCTCCCCGCGATCATCGACTCGGGCCACCAGCGCACCGTCGACCTCGCAATCGAGCTCCCCGAGGGGGAGCTGGAAGCGATCACCAGCGCGGAACAGATGGCCGGTGTGATCGACCGCATCGCCGAACTCGTCGGCGAGCACCACACGACACTCGTGTTCGTGAACACGCGCCGCTTGGCGGAGCGGTTCGCGCACGAACTCGGCCAGCGTTTGGGCGACGATGTGGTGGCCGCGCACCATGGCAGCCTGTCGAAGGATCGTCGCTACCGAGTTGAGTCCCGGTTGCGGGCCGGCGATTTGAAGGCGCTCGTTGCCACGGCATCGTTGGAGCTCGGCATCGACGTCGGGCCGGTCGAGCTGGTGTGCCAGATCGGCTCGCCGCGCAGCATCGCGACCTTCCTGCAGCGCGTCGGCCGTTCGAACCACTCGCGCGCGGGCGTGCCCAAGGGCCGCCTCTACCCGTTGACGCGCGACGAACTGGTCGAGTGCACGGCGTTGATGGGTGCGGTGCGCGCCGGGCACCTCGACGCGATCTCGCTGCCGCGGCCGCCGTTCGACATCCTCGGTCAGCAGATCATCGCCGAGGTCGGCGCGCAGGAATGGAACACCGGCGAACTCTACGGAATGTTGCGCCGCGCCGCGCCCTACAACGACATGACGCGCGCGCATTTCGACCTGGTGCGCGCGCGGGCGGCCCCCGGTGTCGCGACCGGCCGGGGGCCGCGCGGCCGCTACGTGTATCACGACACGGTCAACGAGAAGGTCCGGGGCCGCAAGGGCGCTCGACTCGCCGCACTGACATCCGGAGGTGCGATCCCCGAGATCGGCGACTATCGCGTCGTCGCCGAACCCGACGATACGTTCATCGGGACGGTGAACGAGGACTGGGCCGTCGAGTCGATGGCGGGCGACATCTTCTTGCTCGGCACGCACTCGTGGCAGATCCGGCGCATCGAAGCCGGGGTCGTCCGGGTGCGCGATGCCGGCAACGCCGCACCGACGATCCCGTTCTGGACGGGGGAAGCGCCCGCGCGCACCGACGAGCTCTCGGAAGCGGTGTCGCAGTTGCGGGCCCGGATCGACGAACTGCTTGGCGCCTGCGATCCCGACGGGGCGCGGCAGTGGTTGATCGAGCTGGCCGGTCTGGAGCCCGACGCGGCAACGATGATCGTTGACTACATCGCGTTCGGTCGCGCCGTGCTCGGTGCCATGCCCACGCGCGAGAGGCTCGTCGTCGAACGCTTCTTCGACGAGACCGGCGGTATGCAGCTTGTCATCCACGCGCCGTATGGCGGCCGGATCAACCGCGCGTTCGGGCTCGCGCTGCGCAAGAAGTTCTGCCGCAACTTCGACTTCGAGCTCCAAGCCGCGGCGAGCGACGACGCGATCGTGCTGTCGCTCGGTCCGCACCACAGCTTCCCGCTCGAGGAAGTCGCGCACTACGTCAAGAGCCACACGGTCGAAGAGACGTTGCAGCAAGCCGTGTTCGACGCGCCGATGTTCATCTCGCGGTGGCGGTGGAACCTGAACCGGTCGTTGCTCGTGCTGCGGTTCCGCGGTGGGCGTCGCAACCCGCCGCCGATCCAGCGCATGGAATCCGACGACCTGATGGCCGCGATCTTCCCGGCCGCGGCGGGCTGCCAAGACAATCGCACCGGTCCGATCGAGTATCCCGATCACGTGATCGTGCGCCAGACGCTCGACGACACGCTGCACGAAGCGCTCGACATCGATGGCATCCAGAGCCTGCTCGCCGCGATCGAGGTGGGCGACGTGGGTGTGCACTGCGTCGACACGACCGAGCCGTCGGTGCTCGCGCACGAGATCTTGACCGCGCGCCCATATGCATTCCTCGACGACGAGGAGTTCCAGAACCGGCGCACCAACGCGGTGAGCCTGCGCCGCGGGCTACCGGTCGACCTCGCGGCGATCGGTCAGCTCGATCCGGAAGCGAT
>JBEVDP010000514.1:0-5463 GCA_040513235.1 Acidimicrobiia bacterium
CGCTGAACGACGACCGCAACACGCGGAACGCGGGCGGGTTGTTGCGGTTCAGCAAGAACGTGTCGCCTTCGGACGCCTCGCAGATGAGCCGCTTCCAGTTGTCGTGCACGGGCGACTCGGCCGCGCTCACCATGCGCGTCCCCATCTGCACACCCTCGGCGCCGAGCACGAAGGCGGCGAGCATTGAGCGGCCGTCGCATACGCCGCCCGCCGCGATCACGGGCACGTCGACCCGCGAGCAGATCAACGGGAGCAGCACCATCGTCGACGCGCCCGTCGGCGCTTTGAACCCACCGCCCTCGTTCCCCTCCACGACGAGGCCGTCGACGCCGGCGTCGACCGCCTTGAGCGCGCCGCGCAGCGACGGCACTACGTGGAACACGGTCATGCCCGCACTCTTCAGGAGGTGCGTGAACTTGTTGGGATCACCGGCCGAGGTGGTGACGAACGTGACCCCGTTGTCGACGACGAAGTCTACGATGCCGGGGTCGCGCACGAACAGCTGCGCGATGTTCACGCCGAATGGCTTGTCGGTGAGATCGCGCATCTTGCGGATCTCCTCGCGCACCATGTCGAGCTGGCCCGACGACGTCTCGATGATCCCCATGCCGCCGGCGTTCGAGACCGCCGATGCGAGCTGGGCCCGGGCGATGTAACCCATCGGCGCCTGCACGATCGGGTGCTCGATCCCGAGGAGTTGCGTGACTCTCGTCTGCATGTTCCCCCTACCTACCGTCCGTCGCTCGGCGCCCAGCGGCCTCCGGCGCGAGGCCTCGCGCCTCCAAACATGGCAACCTACGCGCATGGGGACACCTGCGGACAACAAGGCACTCGTGCAGCGGTTCATGACTGCGTTGAGCACTGGCGATGTCGCGGGCGCGGCCGCATGTTTCGATGCCGAGCGGTACTACTCGCACGCCCACGGTGCCGATCTGACCGGGACGTGGGAACAGATGAAGGCGTGGTACCGGTCCGGAACATTCGCAGGCACGTCCGCGGAACGGATCGCGTTCTTCGCCGAGGGGGATCGCGTTGTGAACCACTCGCGGGTGACTGCCGTGCACAACGGCACCTATCTCGGCGTTCCGGCCTCGGGTCGTACTGTCACCTTCGACAGCATGGAGATCTGGCGCATAGAAGGCGACAAGATCGTCGAGCACTGGGGTGGCCTGCACGAGGCGACGCGCCTCTTCCTGCAGATGACCGGAGAGGAGCAGCCGGGTGACTGAGGCTCCCGTCATCATCGAAGCCGCGTTGAACGGGGTGACGTCGCGTGTGCGCACCCCACTCGTGCCGATCACGCCCGAGGAGCACGCGAAAGACGCGCTCGCGTGCATCGACGCGGGCGCAACCGTCATTCACACGCACACGCACGATCTCGCCGCGCCGCCGGAAGACGCGGCGGCCGCCTACGCGGCGGCGTACCAACCCGTCGTCGACGCGCATCCCGGCATCATCTGTTACCCCACTACGGGCATCGGGCCGACGATCGAGCACCGGTATCGCCACGTCGAACTGTTGGCCGACCTCGAGCTGATCCGCGCCGCATTCGTCGATACCGGTTCGGTGAACCTCGGTGGCACCGGCCGCGACGGCCGCCTACCCGCGAGCGACTACGTGTACACGAACACCTTCAACGACATCGCGTACAAGATGAACGTGTGCGAAGAACGCCGGCTCGGTCCGAGCATCGCGGTCTTCGAACCCGGATTCCTGCGCGTCGTGCTCGCGTACTACCGCGCGGGCGCGCTGCCCACCGGGACGCTCGTGAAGTTCTACTTTTCGGCCGGTGGTTACCTCGGCGGCGGCGACGCGCTCTGGGGCGCCCCGCCGATCCTCGAAGCGCTCGACCTCTACCTCGCGATGCTCGGCGACGCGCCGATCCCGTGGGCCGTGGCCGTGCTCGGCGGCTCGTTGATCGACACACCGGTCGCGCGCGCGGCCGTCGAACGGGGCGGCCACTTGCGCGTCGGCTACGAAGACGACGACAAGGGGCCGGCGAACGCCGAGCAGGTCGCGGCTGCGGCGGCGCTGTGCGCCGACGTCGGCCGCCCGGTCGCGTCGATCGCCGACGCAGAAGCAGTTCTGGGGCTTACCTGACGGAGCATCGTCGCGCGTCCGCTACCGTCCGCGTCATGCCCAACCGGGGCGATCAGGTCGTCATCACGAACCGAAAGGCCCGGCACGACTACTTCGTGCTCGAGTCGTTCGAGTGCGGCGTGGTGCTCCAGGGCGCCGAGGTGAAATCGATCCGCAACGGTCGGGCGAACCTTCAGGACGGCTACGCCCGAGTCGACGACGGCGAGGTGTGGCTGTTCGGCATGCACGTCTCGCCGTACGAGTTCGCGCACAGCAAGCCGCTCGATCCGACCCGCAAGCGCAAACTGCTCTTGCACCGCCGCGAGATCGAGCAGCTCGAACGCGCCAGCGCCGAGAAGGGCATCACGCTGGTCCCGCTGCGCGTCTACTTCAAGGACGGCCGGGCCAAGGTCGAGCTGGCGATTGCGCGCGGCAAGGCACGCTACGACAAGCGTCAGACGCTGGCAGAGCGCGACGCGAAGCGCGAAACCGAGCGCACACTGAAAGAGATGCAGCGGTAGTAGCGTGTTTGGTCACCGCACTCCGCTGTTCGGAGTGGCGTGACCAATCACTCAGTGCTGGTGGTCGTGCTCCGCGTGCTCGGCGACGGAGGCGTGGACCTCATCCATGTCGAGCGCGCGGACCTGACCGATGAGGTCCTCGAGCGCGGCTTCGGGCAGCGCACCCGGCTGGGAAAACACGATCACGTTCTCGCGAAAGATCATCAGCGTCGGGATCGACATGATGCCGAACGCGCCCGCAAGTTCCTGCTGGGCTTCGGTGTCGACCTTGGCGAACGCGATGTCGCTGTGGCGACCGGCGGCACCTTCGAAGACGGGTGCAAACGCGCGGCAGGGGCCGCACCACTCCGCCCAGAAGTCGACCAGCACGATGTCGTTGCCGGTGACGGTCTCTTCGAAGTTGTCGTGGGTCATTTCGAGGGTGGCCATCGCGTTCAGTTCTCTCCGGGTTGTCGAATGATTCAGTCGTACAACCGGCTCGGTTCGGCCGGCATTCCCAAACATGTCTTGGCGCACGTGCTATCGGCGTTCGTCACGGGGCCGGTGAGCCCAAATCGCAGCCCGGATCGGCCGGTCGTAGCGCAGGTAGTACCAAGACCAGCGCAGCATCACCACGAACCGGTTCTCGAACCCGATCAGGTAGTAGAGGTGAACGACCAGCCACACGATCCAACCGAGGAAGCCCGTGAACTGGAGGCGCCCGACCTGGCCGACGGCTGCAGTTCGGCCGATCGTCGCCAGCGTGCCCTTGTCGACGTAACGGAATGGCCGCTTCCGCGTCGGGTCGAGGATCTGGCGAGCAACGTAGCGGCCGGCCTGCATCGCCGGCGGCGACGTCATCGGCAGCTCGCGACCCTTCTTGTCCCGGGTGAGCGCGGCGTCGCCGATCGCGTAGACGTGCTCGTAACCCGGCACCCGCAACCGCTCGTCGACCTCGATGCGCCCCGACTTCGCGTGCGGAACGCCGAGGCTACGCGTGAACTCCGACGGCTGCACGCCCGCGGTCCAGATCATCGACGCGGTCTCGAGACGATCGCCGTCACGCGTCTCGACGACCTCGTGGGTCGCAGTCGCGACCATCGCGTTCAAGCGCACGTCGACGCCCCGCCGGCTCAGCTCGCGCAACGCATACGCGGAGAGCCGCTTGCGGAAAGCCGGCAACAACCGATCCCCGCCTTCGAGCAAGACGATCCGAACATCCGCGGGCAGGAGCTCCGGATACTCCTCGGGCAACACGAGCCGCACCAGTTCGGCGAGCGCACCTGCGTATTCGACGCCGGTCGGACCACCCCCCACGATGCAGAAAGTGAGCCGCCGGCGACGTTCGGCCGCGTCATCCGTCACCGCGGCCCGTTCGAGGCAGTCGAGGACGTGGTTGCGCAGCTGCAACGCTTCGCCGAGGTCCTTGAGCCCCAGCGCGTGCCGTCCCAGCTCGTCGTTGCCATAGAAGTTGGTGCGGCTGCCCGCAGCGAGGACGAGGTGATCGAAGTCGATGTGGGCGCCGTCGTCGAGGGTGAGCCGGCGTGCGTCGAGGTCGACGTCGATCACCAGACCGCGCCGCACGTGCACGTTGCGCGCGCCGCGGAACGTCTTCCGCAGTGGCGCGGCGATCTCGCCCGGGTTCAAGAGGCAGCTCGCGACCTGGTAGAGCAACGGCGTGAAGAGGTGATAGTTGTGCGCGTCGATCAGCAGTACGTCGACCGGCTCGCCCCGCAGCTTGCGGGCGCATTGGAGCCCACCGAAGCCCGCACCGACGACCACGACCCGGGGGACGAGACGCTGCATCACGTCAGCTTGTCAGTACCGGACGGTACGTCCACACTGGATCGGTCAACACCTTCGAGGTGTTCCCAATCAGTGGGAACGCTACGGATACACACGCTGAACCCAAACCTGACGCGGTTGAGGCTTCCTTGCCTACCGACTAGTAGGTAGAATCACGCCGTGGACACTGCCACCCTGCTCAACGAGCTCTCCCCCGTCGCCGAGCGGCTGATGGACCGCCACCTGAGCGGCGCCAAGGAGTGGTTCCCCCACGAGTTCGTCCCGTGGTCGCGAGGCCGCGACTTCGTGCCCGGAGAGGAATGGGACCCCGACGAAGTGGTGCTCGACCCCGCGGTCCGCAGCTCGCTCTTCGTCAACCTCCTGACCGAAGACAACCTCCCGTACTACACCGAGTCGATCATCGAGAAGTTCGGCCGCGACGGCATCTGGGGCGCGTGGGTGCGCCGCTGGACCGCAGAGGAAGGCCGTCACTCGATCGTGCTGCGCGACTACCTCACCGTGACGCGCGCCATAGACCCGGTCGCGCTCGAACGCGCGCGCATGGCGCAGGTGGAACGCGGCGAAGTGCCGCGGCCCGACGACCTCGGCGACGGCATCGTCTACGTCGCGCTGCAAGAGCTCGCCACGCGTATCGCGCACCACAACACCGGCAAGCGGTGCAACGATCCCGCTGCGTACGAAGTCATGAAGCGCATCGCCAGCGACGAGAACCGTCACTACCTCTTCTATCGCGACGTCGCGAGCGCGGCGATCGAGCTCGACCCGTCGCATCTGGTGTGCTCGATCGAGCGTCAGGTGCGCACGTTCGAGATGCCCGGTACGGGCCTCGTCGACTTCGAACGTCACGCCAAAGCGATTGCCCGCGCGGGTATCTACGACTTCTCGGTGCACTACGAGCAGATTCTCGTGCCCGTCGTACTCCGGCACTGGAATGTCGAGGGACTGACCGGCCTCACGCCGGAAGCCGAAGTTGCGCGCGACGCACTGCTCGAGCGCATCGAACGCATCGGCACGCTCGGCCGCCGGATGGCAGCCAAGCGCGCCGAGCTCGATTCCGTTCCCGCTTAGCGACGCGCGC
>JBEVDP010000515.1:0-6745 GCA_040513235.1 Acidimicrobiia bacterium
CGGCTGACGATCTGTCCCGTTTGGCCGCTGCGGGCGTTCCGGTAGTCCTCGTCGACGCTCGGGGTACAGACGTTCCGACGGTGTGTACCGATGATGTCGAAGGGGGACGCATTGCGACGCGGCATTTGCTCGCTCTGGGCCACGAACGTGTCGGCTTCATCGGCGACGATCCCCGCAACGGCTTCGGGTTCGTTTCGAGCCGCGAGCGCGAACGCGGATACAGCGAGGTGCTCGAGGAAGCCGGCATCCCGCTGCGCCGCGCCTTGGTTCGCTACGGCTCCCACGACCGGATGGTCGCGCAACGCCTCATGGAGCAGTTGCTCGCGCAACGCGATCGTCCGACCGCAGTGTTCGCATCGTCCGACGTGCAGGCGACCGGCGTGCTCGCGGCCGCTCGGGCGGCCGGGTTGCGGGTGCCCGAAGACCTGTCGGTGGTGGGATTCGACGACATCGAGATCTCCGCGTACGCGGGTCTCACGACGGTGCGTCAGCCGCTGTTCGACAGCGGGCACATCGGCGCCGAACTGCTGCTCGAGGCGCTGGCCGGTGAAGGGCGGCCGGACCCGGTCATCCACGAGTTGCCGCTGGAACTCATCGAACGATCCACGACCGCTCCTCCGCGAAAGGGACGGACGTGATGCAAACGCGCGGGTTGCAACACCTGTCGCGACGGCACAAGGGGGGGCAACACGTGCGACACTCGCCCCGCCAGGGGTCTTCGCGCAGTTGCGATAGGGGGGACGATGGCCGAGATCGTGTTCGACGACGTGTGGAAGGTCTATTCCGACGGCACGGAGGCCGTACGATCGCTCGACCTCTCGATCTCCGACAAGGAGTTCATGGTCTTCGTCGGTCCGTCGGGATGCGGCAAGACCACTGCGCTGCGCATGGTCGCCGGGCTCGAGGTGATCTCGAAGGGCGCGATCAGCATCGGTGATCGCGTCGTGAACGATCTCCCGCCGAAGGAGCGGGACATCGCGATGGTGTTCCAGAACTACGCGTTGTACCCGCACATGACGGTGTTCGACAACATGGGATTCGGTCTCAAGCTGCAGAAGATGCAGAAGCCGGAGATACGCCGGCGCGTTCGTGAAGCCGCGCGCATCTTGGGCCTCGACGAGCTGCTCGACCGCAAACCGCGCGCCCTCTCGGGCGGGCAGCGGCAGCGGGTCGCGATGGGACGCGCGATCGTCCGGAATCCGCAGGCGTACTTGATGGATGAGCCGCTCTCGAACCTCGACGCGAAGCTGCGGGTCCAGACGCGCGCGGAGATCGCGCGCATTCAGCACGAACTCGGGGTCACGACGATCTACGTGACGCACGACCAAACCGAGGCGATGACGATGGGTGATCGCGTCGCCGTGTTGCGCAAGGGCATGCTGCAGCAGGTCGACACGCCCCAGACGTTGTACGAGATGCCGGTGAACATCTTCGTGGCCGGCTTCATCGGCTCGCCCGCGATGAACCTGGTCGAAGGGGAGCTGCGCCGGTTGGACGACGGTCTGGTCGTCGACGTCGGCGGGTTCCGGCTGCCGATCCCGGCGGAGGTGGAAGTGGCGCGTCCCGACCTTCGCAACTACGTCGATCGCACGATCGTGCTCGGCGTCCGGCCCGAAGACATGGAGGACGCGGCGCTCGTCACCGACGCGCCCGCCGAGCGCCGCATCGCTGCGATCGTCGAGCTCCGCGAGTCGCTCGGCTCCGACGTCCTCGTGCACTTCACGATCGAGGGCCGTCCGCCCATCACGGAGGACGTGAAGGAATTGGTCGACGAAGTCGGCGAAGACATCTTGCAACAGGTCGAGCAGCAGGCGCAGAGCGGGCGCGCCCCGATGATCGCGCGCCTCAGCCCGCGCACGACCGTGCGCAAAGGGGACCCGATCGAGCTGGTGGTCGACACGCACCGCTTGCACTTCTTCGATCTCGACCACGGGTCCGGAATCTACGGCCAGGGAGACACCTAGCCACGAGCAACGTGTAGGACACAAAAAGGGAGAGCACATGCGGTTTCGAACAGTGATGGTTCCGCTCGTCGTAGCGGTCCTCGCACTTGGTGCGTGCGGCGGCGACGACGACGATGATGACGACGCTGGGGGTGGCGGAGATAGCCAAGAGAACACCGGGACCGTCAACCTGCTCTCGGCGGTGGAGCCGGAGGAGGGCGAGGCCGTTCAAGCGATCTTCGACGAGTTGATCAACTCCGAGGCCGACTACACGGCCGAGATCGAAGCCTCCGCCGACTTCGAGGAGCAGTTCCAGATCCGCGCCGAGGGCGGGACACTCGACCTTGCTGCAGTGCCGCAGCCCGGTGCGATCCAGGCTCTCGTCGACGACGGGTCGATTGTCTCGCTCGAAGACATCGGGTTCGACGTCTCCGGTTTGAACGACCTCATGGGTGAGTCGTTCGTCGAACTCGGCGTCATTGACGGCGAGCACTACGGGTTGCCGACAAATATCAACCTCAAGAGCATGATCTGGTATCCGAAGGACGACTTCGACGCAGCCGGCTACACCGTGCCCGAGACGTGGGACGAGTTGATTGCGCTGAGCGATCAGATCGTCGCCGACGGCGGCACGCCGTGGTGCGTCGGTTTCGAGAGCGGAGGCGCGAGCGGCTGGCCGGCCACCGACTGGATGGAAGACATCATGCTGCGCACTGCTGGCCCCGATGTCTACGACGAGTGGTGGGAGCACGAGATCCCGTTCAACGACGACGCGGTCGCGGCCGCGGGTGAGCGGTTCGGTGAAGTGATGTTCGGCGAGGGCTACGTCTTGGGCGGCGCGGAGGCCACCCCCGACATCGCCTTCGGCGACGCGCCCGGCCCGATGTTCGAGGACCCGCCGGGTTGCTGGCTGCACCGGCAGGCGACGTTCATCAACGCGTTCTTCCCTGAGACCGCGGTCGCGGGCGTCGACTACGACTGGTTCCCGTTCCCCTCGATCGACGAGGAAGGCGTGCTCTACGGCGGCGAGTTCACAGTCGTCGGCACCGCCGCCAACCGGCCCGAAGTGGTCGACTTCCTGAACGCCTACATCAGCCAGGAAGTGCAGTGCCAGATGGGCGGCGTGGAAGCGTCCTCGCGTGTGTCGCCGAACATCGACGTCGGTCCCGACTGCTACGCGAATGACATCCTCGCCGACGCGTCCGGGATCCTGACGGCGGCCTTGGAAGACGGCACCGGTCGGTTCGACGCATCCGACCTCATGCCCGCCGAGGTCGGGAGCGGCAGCTTCTGGACCGGCATGCTCGAGTACATGGGAAGCGGTCCCGACTCGTTGCCGGGGATCCTCGACGAGATCGAAGGGACCTGGCCCGGGTAGGGGCATACACGTAACACTGACGGGGGAACGGCCCAACCGGGCCGTTCCCCGAGTCGGCTCCCGAAAGGTGTGCCGCACGCGTGACCGAGGTCGTCGAGACTCCGAGCGCCTCCGAGGACGAGGGCCTCGCGGAACGACCCGCCGACGAACCGGTGCCGCGCGCGCCATGGTGGAAGATTCTCGTTGCGTTCGCGATCCTCGTCGCCGCGTACTTCACGCTGCAGATCGCGTTCGACTTCTTACGCGACGAGGACGCGAACCGCTTCCTCATCGCGGCCGTTGCGATCGTGATCGGAGTGGCCGGCGTCTTCGCGCTCTTCTGGGCGATGAACCAGATTGTCGACTGGCTGCCGAGCCGCCTCCGCGAGAACGTTCGGCCCTACGTGTTCATCGGCCCCGCGCTCGTGTTGCTGTCGGTCTTCCTCGTCTACCCGGTCATCAACACGATCGTCCTCAGCTTCAAGGACGCGCGCTCCAAGGACTTCGTCGGTTTCGAGAACTACGAGTTCGTGTTCACCGACGAGAGCATGCTGCGCTCGATCCGCAATACCGCGCTCTGGATTATCGTCGTACCCGCAGTCGCGGTCACCGTCGGGTTGGTATTTGCCACGCTCGCCGACCGCCTGCGCCGCGGGGAGGCGGTCGCCAAGTCGATGATCTTCATGCCGATGGCGATCTCGTTCGTCGGCGCCGCGGTCACGTTCCGCTTGATCTACAGCTACCGGCCCGAGGGGTTCGGCACGAACATCGGCTTGTTGAACGGCATCTGGGGCGGTCTCGGGAACGAACCGGTTCCGTGGCTGTCGGAGACGCCGTGGAACAACTTCTTCCTCATGGTGATCATGATCTGGATCCAGACCGGCTTTGCCATGGTCGTGCTGTCAGCCGCGATCAAGGCGATTCCGGTCGAGTTGATCGAAGCGGCCCGCATCGACGGCGCGTCGGAGCTCCAGGTGTTCTTCAAGGTCATCGTGCCGAGCATCGCCCCGACGATCGTCGTCGTGACGACGTACATGGTCATCAACGCGCTCAAGGTCTTCGACATCGTGTTCGTGATGGGCAACGCGCAATCGAACGAGACCGAGGTGATCGCCGAGCGCATGATCAATTGGTTCTTCATCGCGAACCACGACGGCCGCGCCGCGGCGATCGCGGTCGTGCTGTTCCTTGCCGTGATTCCCGTGATGATCTGGAACGTCCGCCAGTTCCGTGAGCAGGAGCAAACGCGATGACGCTTGCTGCACCGGCACCCGGCGTCGACCTGGACGCGGACGCCGCCCGCCCGAAGCCCGACACTGTCGGCGTGCGCGAGGGCGGCTGGTTCGTGCGCGTCGTGATCCTCGCGGTGGTCGTGTTCTGGCTCATCCCCGTCGTCGGCGTGCTCGTCACATCGTTCCGGCCCGAAGCCAACGTCGACTCGTCGGGCTGGTGGACCGTGTTCGCGCATCCGTTCCGTGCCGGGGAGTGGACACTCGACAACTACAGCCAGGCCCTCGACGCGCAGGGTTTCGAGAACGCCCTGTTGAACAGCATGGCGGTCGCGATCCCCGCGACCACCATTCCGATCACGATCGCCGCGTTCGCGGCGTACGCCTTCTCATGGATGCACTTCCCCGGTCGCGACGCGTTGTTCGTGCTCGTCGTCGGGCTGCTCGTGGTGCCGCTGCAGATGGCGCTCATTCCTATCCTGCGGTTGTACGTCGGTGGCGGGCAGCTCTGGGGGGTCCACGTCTTTCCTGACTTGAATCTCAACGGCACCTTCTTGGGCGTGTGGCTCGCCCACGCGGCGTTCGGTTTGCCGCTCGCGGTCTATCTCTTACGTACGTTCATCGGGTCACTGCCGTCGTCGATCATCGAGTCGGCCAAGATCGACGGCGCCGACGACTTCACGATCTTCTGGCGACTCGTCATCCCGCTTTCGGTTCCCGCGCTCGCCGCGTTCGCGATCTTCCAGTTCCTCTGGGTGTGGAACGACCTGCTCGTCGCCTACGTGTTCCTCGGCGGAACGCAGGAGAACCGTGTCATCACGATCGCGCTCGCGAACCTCGTCGGATCGCGGGGTGAGAACTGGCACCTGCTCACGTCCGCGGCCTTCCTCTCGATGATCCTCCCGCTGATCGTGTTCTTCTCCCTCCAGCGTTACTTCGTCCGCGGCTTGACCGCGGGCTCGGTGAAGGGCTGATCATGCCGCTTGTCTACGTTCGCGGACGCGACCGCAAGCCCCGCGGGGTCGAGCCGCTCGATCCGCAACGGAAGTGGCGCGCGATCACAGTCGCGACCCTCGTCCTCGTCCCCGCGTTCTGGGCGATCATGGCGGGGCTCGTGTCGGTTGCCAACGACGACGCCGAAGGCGCGCCCAATGCGGGCGCGGCCATTGCCTTCGGGCTCGCGGTCATCCCGTTCGTCTTCATCGTGCTGGCGTTCATGTCGGAGCATCCCCGCGCGCCACAAGCCGTGCTGAAGGCGATGGGACTCTTCCTGCTGGTCGGGATTCCCGTTTCGGCCGTTGCGGCCGATGCCGCGACCGGACTCGTGGCCGCCGCCGGCGCGGGCGGCATCGCCGCGCTGCGAGCCGACGACGCGCACACGTGGCGCGCCCGCGCGCTCGCCATCGTTGTGGCGTGCGCGTACACGTTCATCCTCGTGCGATTCGCCGGCGCGATCACACTGCTCTCGGCGCCGGTGTTCCCGTTCACCGCCCTCGGCATCGCCGACCACCTGAGCGACCGTCGGGAGGCGGGTATCCCGCCGAGCAGTGAGCGGGGCCCGAGCGGCCCGGCCCGAAGGGCCGAGAGCGGACAACCCTGAGCGAACGCCGAGCGACGGAACCGACCCGACCTGCGTGAGTGAGCGCGCTCTACGCGCGCTGCGCTCTACGCGCGCTCATCCACGCAGGTACGCGCGTTGGCAGCCGGCGGAACAGAAGTAGTAGTCGGTTCCGTCCGTGGACGTGTGGTACTTCGCGCTGTCCACGAACACCGTCATGCCGCAGACGGGGTCGACGGCTTCGGGACGAGTGAGGGCGACCGCGCCGGCGCGCAGTTGCCCGGCCGCGCGCCGAGCGACGAGGTCGGCGAGCACTGCGACGGCGATCTCCGCATTCTCGATGGCGCCGAGGTCGAGGCCAGCCGGCGCATGCACCCGCGCCAGCTGCGTCTCGTCGACGCCTTCGTCGCGCAACGACTGGAGCAACGACGACGCACGCTTCTCGGCCGCGATCACGCCGACGTAGCCCGCTTCCGTCGCAAGCGCGGCCTGCAGCGCGAGGTCGTCGTAGTGGCCCTGGGTCGCGATGACGATTGCCGTTGTCGGGCCGATGCCAAGGTCGGCGAGATCGAGCGTGGTGCGCACGAGTTCCGGGAACGGGTGCGCGGCGGCGTCGCCGCCGTCGTCGACAACCGCGACCACCCAGCCGAGCGCGCGA
>JBEVDP010000516.1:0-5217 GCA_040513235.1 Acidimicrobiia bacterium
AACACCGTGAGCGCGACGAGGCTCGCGATCACCGCGCAGTACACGGGCACGAGGGTCAGAATGGGGAAGGAATAGGTGCCCCACGCGCTCGTTCCGCTGACGCTGTCGGGGAACGAGCCGAGGAGCGCGATGGCGCCGCCCGCGATCATGGCCCACTCCGCGGAAGTAGGACGCGGGTTGTCCACAGGCGGAAAGTGAACCATCTCCGGTCGTCGGATCGGGGGACCATGCGGACCGTCCCAGGCCCGAGCCGGAGCTGGAGGTGTCAGCTACGGTGCAGCACGCATGCGGATCGGAGTCCTGGCTTCAGGGAGTGGCACGATCCTGCGTGCGCTCGCGACACGCGGGCTCCCGGTGGTGGCGGTTGTCGTCGATCGCCCGTGCGGCGCGGTGCAGGTCGCGACCGAGCTCGAAATCCCGGTCGAGATCGTCGAACGCACCACGTTCGGTCCCGACTTCGATCGGGTTGCGTACACGCACGAGGTGATCGACGCACTCCAACGCGCCGACGTCGACCTCGTCGCGATCGCCGGGTTCGGGACCATCCTCTCGAAGCCGTTCGTCGACGCGTACGGCGGCCGCGCCGTCAACACGCACCCGGCGTTGCTCCCCGCGTTCAAGGGCTGGCACGCGGTGCGCGACGCGCTCGTTCACGGCGTGAAGGTCTCCGGATGCACCGTGCATCTCGTCACGGTCGATTTCGACGACGGACCGATCCTTGCCCAGGCGGCGGTGTCGGTGCTCGACGACGACACAGAGGAGTCGTTGCACGAACGCATCAAAGCGGTCGAGCGCGAGCTCTACCCCGACGTCATCGAACAGTTGGTGCGGGCGGGGTCCGAGCGACCCTTTGGACCGGGATCGCCATGAGCGCGGAACGCCGTCCGATCCAGCGCGCGCTTGTTTCAGTGCACGACAAGACGATGCTCGCCGGTTTCGTGCGCGGACTGCACGAACTCGGTGTCGAGTTGGTGTCGTCGGGTGGCACGGCCGATGCCATCGCCGTTGCGGAAGTTCCGGTGACGCGTGTCGAGGTCGTCACCGACTCGCCCGAGATGCTCGGCCGCCGGGTGAAGACGTTGCACCCGAAGATCCACGGCGCGCTGCTCGCCGATCGCGGCGACCCCGAGCACGTCGCCGACCTCGAACGCAATGGCATCGTGCCGTTCGACCTCGTCGTGTCGAACCTCTATCCGTTCCTCGAAAGCCCCGACATCGAGACGATCGACATCGGTGGCCCGGCGATGACGCGGGCCGCGGCGAAGAACCATGAGTGGGTCACGGTCGTCACGACGCCCGCGCAGTACGACGAACTCCTCGATGAGATGAGGGCGAACGCGGGAACGGTCGGCTTCCAGACGCGCCGCGCGTACGCGATCGAAGCCTTCGCGCAAACTGCTGCCTACGACGCGGCAATCGTGCAGTGGCTGCAAGGTGAGGACGAGTTGCCGCGTCACCTGAACATCGCGCTACAACGTGCCGACGAGCCGCTCCGCTACGGCGAGAACCCGCACCAGCACGCGGCGCGCTATCGCCGTCGGGGTACGCGTAGTTGGTGGGATGAGGTGGCCCAGTTCGGAGGGCTCGCGCTGTCGTATCTCAACTACTACGACACCGACGCCGCGTGGCAGCTCGTGTTCGATCTCGGCGACGGTCCGGCCTGCGCGATCATCAAGCACGCGAATCCGTGCGGAGTCGCGACCGCGGGCTCGCTCGCCGACGCGTACGCGCGGGCGCTCGCGTGCGACGAGCGTTCCGCCTTCGGGGGCATCGTCGCCTGCAACCGGCCGATCGACGACGCGACTGTCGAGTTGATCGTTGCCGGCCCGCAGGCCGACGTGGTGATCGCACCGGGTTACGCCGACGGTGCGGTCGAAGCCCTGGCCGCGAAGCGCAAGAACACGCGCGTCCTCCGTGCCCCGCGGCCGACCCCAGTTGAACTCGACCTTCGGCCGATCTCGGGCGGCTTCTTGGTGCAGCAACCACACCGGTTCGAGGCCACGCGCGCCGACTGGCAGGTGGTCACCAAGGTCGCGCCGACAACCGAGCAGTGGAACGACCTCGAACTGGCCTGGCGGATCTGCGGGCACGTGAAGTCGAACGCGATCGTGCTCGTGAAGGATGGCCAGGCGGTCGGGATCGGCGCGGGCCAGCAGAACCGCGTCGAGTCGGGCGAGATCGCGGCGAAGAAGGCGGCGGGCCGCGCCGCGGGAGGCGCGTGTGCAAGTGACGCGTTTTACCCATTCCCGGACGGCGTCGAGGCGGCGGCCGCCGCGGGTGTGGCCGCGGTGATCCAGCCCGGTGGCTCGGTGCGCGACGATGCGGTGATCGAAGCGGCAAACGAGCTCGGACTCGCGATGGTCCTCACGGGCGAACGACACTTTCTCCACTAGTGAGACGTAATCGGAGGCGACCGAAGGGGAGCCGGAGCATGGAGTCGACCCAGACGTAGTGAGACGTAATCGGAGGCGACCGAAGGGGAGCCGGAGCATGGAGTCGACCCAGACGTAGTGAGACGTAATCGGAGGCGACCGAAGGGGAGCCGGAGCATGGAGTCGACCCAGAAGTAATGACGGCCATCCTCCTCGACGGCAACGCCCTTCTCGACACGGTCAAGGAAGATCTCCGCGCCCGCATCAAAGTGCTCGGCGAGCGGGGCATCACACCTGGCCTTGGCACGATCCTTGTCGGCGACGATCCGAGCAGCGCCGCCTACGTTCGCGGAAAGCACGAAAACGCGGCGGAGCTCGGTATCACGTCGTTCCCCGTCGCGCTTCCGGCCACCGCGTCACAAACCGAAGTGCTCGACGCGATCGCCGCGTTCAACCGAAATCCCGAAGTCGACGGGTTCATCGTGCAGCTCCCACTGCCGCGCGGGCTCGACGATGAAGCGGCGCTGCTCGCAGTCGATCCAGTCAAGGACTCCGACGGCCTGCATCCCGTGAATCTCGGGCGCCTGATGCTCGGCAAGCGCGCGCCGCGTCCCGCGACCCCGACCGGCATCCAAGCGCTGCTCGTGTATTACGGCGTCCCCATCGAAGGCCGACACGTGGTGATCGTCGGACGCGGGATCACGATCGGCCGGCCGCTCGCAGTGTTGCTCTCACTCAAGGAACCGAACGCGAACGCGACGGTCACGCATTGCCACACCGGCACGCAGAACCTCGGCGAGTTCACGCGCCAGGCTGACATCCTCGTCGCGGCCGCGGGCAGCCCCAGCATCATCACCCCCGACATGGTGAAGCCGGGCGCCGCCGTCGTCGGGCCGGGCGCCACGATGGAGGGGCGGCGGGTCATTCCCGACGTCGACGAAGCGTGCGCCGAGGTCGCGGGGTGGATCACGCCACGCCTGGGTGGGGTAGGGCCAACGACGCGGGCGATGCTGCTGCGGAACACGGTCGAGGCCGCGGAGCGCCGGGAGGTGCGATCGGCATGACGGTCCAGCCCCTGCCCGAGCCCAAGTGCACCGTCTGCGGAACTGCGGTGACCCTCGACGCCGCGCGCTGCCCGTCGTGTGGCCTGAGCCGTCCGGCGGCGACGGGTTCCCATGTGCTCGCCCGCGGCTGGGTGTGGGCGCTGGCGCTCGTGCTGATCGTCGGTTGGGCGCTGGCGCTCGTCGTGGTGGCCGGCGCCCGGTAGGCGCACGCGGACGTTCGTCCGCGAGCATGGTCGACACCAAACACTGCGAGAGGCGACGGGTTGCTGCTGGCCGAGTTGATCGTGCGCCATACGCGGCGGCACATGCCGACCCGACGCGTCGCGCTCGAAACCGCCTACCTGCCGACCTCCGGCTCGGCCCACGGTTCCGCGCTCATCGCCGCGCTCGTCGCCGTGAACCTGCCGCACGTGCCCGAAGAGCAAGTGGAGTTGTTGCCGCGCCTGATCGACCAAGCCCGCACCGGCTTCACGATCCCGCGCATTGCGCTGCGCCATCGCCTGCAAGTCGACACCCACGGGCTCGATCGCTCGCGCCACCGAGTGATCGGTGAGAACGGTCACCTCGTGGTCGAGCTCGACCGCCACGGTGCCGCGACCCCGCAAGTGCTCGGCGCCGTGATGGCGGCGGCGGCGGTGCCGTCGAGCGCGCGGGGTGTGCTGCTCGACTCGATCGCGCGCGTCGTCGAGGGCCGCTGGCGCGGCCTCGCGGTCGAGGTCGAGGTCCGGCAGCTGTGGGATCGCCAGTCAATGGCGCCACCGCCGCTCGCGGGGGCGCGAGCGTGGACTCCGGGCGCACCGCCCGAAGAAGAAGCGTGGCGGGGCATTGCCGCCGACCAGCGTTGGGCCATGGAGGTTCTCGGTCTACGCGCCGGCATGGACGTCGAGCGAGAAGACGTCAACCGGCGCTTCCGCCGCATGTTGCGCGACGCGCATCCCGACTCGGGCGGCGTGGCAAAGCAGGCCGCGGCGCGGATCGCCGAGCTGACCGAAGCGCGAACGATTCTTCTCGATGTCGCTTCGGCCGAGGTCGCGGCGGGCGGATAGCGTCGCGCCGTCTCGGGAAAAGGAGGATCCATGAAGGACCCCGTACGAGTGGCGGTTACCGGTGGCGCGGGCCAGATCGGTTACAGCCTCGTCTTCCGGATCGCGAGCGGTGACCTGTTGGGCACGGACCAGCCGGTCATCCTGCACCTCCTCGAGATCACGCCCGCGCTCGGCGCGCTCGGTGGCGTCGTCATGGAACTCGACGACTGCGCGTTCCCGCTGCTCCACAGTGTCGTCACCACTGACGACGCGAAAGAAGCGTTCAACGGCGTCAACTACGCGCTCCTCGTCGGCTCGCGGCCGCGCACCAAGGGCATGGAGCGCAAGGATCTGCTCGAAGCCAACGGCGCGATCTTCACGACGCAGGGCAAGGCGCTGGCCGCCGGCGCGGCCGACGACGTCCGCATCCTCGTGGTCGGGAACCCTGCGAACACCAACTGTCTCATCGCGATGAACAACGCGGGTTCGATCCCGCGCGATCGCTTCACCGCGATGACGCGCCTCGACCACAACCGCGCCAAAGCGCAGCTCGCGGCCAAGGCCTGCGTGCCGATCACGTCGGTCACGCACATGACCATCTGGGGGAACCACTCCGCGACGCAATACCCCGACGTGTTCCACGCGCAGGTCGACGGCGGTCCCGCGAGCGCACTCGTCGACCAAGCCTGGATCGAGAACGAATTCATCCCGACCGTGCAACAGCGCGGTGCCGCGATCATCGAAGCCCGCGGCTCG
>JBEVDP010000517.1:0-3112 GCA_040513235.1 Acidimicrobiia bacterium
GAGTACGACGTCACGGAGTACTGGGACGCGCCGCCCGTGCACTGCGCGCGCACGGCCGACTTCGTCGCCTCCGCGTAGCCGCGCAGGACGCCGTCGGCGGTGACCAGTGTCCGGTGCGCGGTGGAGCCCGACCCTTGCGTCGCGTACGTCGCGAAAATGGCGCCGACCTCGAGCCCGATGATCACGATCGCGAGAATGATCTCGAGCAAGGTGTCGCCAGTTTCGTCACGCACACGAACGCCCATTAGCCCCTCGACCTCAACGTGCAACTGCCGAGCCCGGGGCGGCCGATGCCGCCCCGGGCTCGAGAGAGCTAGATCAGGCGCAGGTGAGGGTCAGCGGGGCCGCTCCGCCACCGCCACTCGTGAGCGTCCAGCCGGTGCCGCTGATCACGTTGCCTGCGACCGTCGCACCCCCCGACAACTCCAGTTCGCCGGAGGCGACCAACGCCGCGAGATCCGCCGGGTAGTCCGTATCCGGCGCCGGCAACGCGGCGTGGTCGGCGTAGTACACGGCCTGCGCGGCCTTCACCGCATCCTCAGTCGCCGCACACGCAGAGTCCTCGCCGTTGTTCGTCAAGCTTGCGATGCCGACGATCGCGACGGCCGTGAGGATGCCCACGACAACGATCGCGATGAGAAGCTCGATCAGGGTGAACCCCTGCTCCGCCCGATCTTCCGTGTACTCGCTCATGTGTTTCATGCCTCCATAGACCGTTCCCCGCGGGAACCTGTTGCTCCGCCCCCCGCTCGGGGAGCTCCTGATTGCTCAGATCTCGATGTCGTTCTTCATCACGCATTCGAAGGGCCGTTCCGGCTCTCGACCTCGACGACGTACAACTGTCGAGCCCGGACCGGAGCAGTCCTGGGGATATTCCAGTCGGATCACGGACACACGAAGACCAGCGGGTTAGCACTGCCGCCAGTGGCCGTCATCGTCCAGCCGGTGCCGTCGATGCCGCCGGTAGCGTTCACCGCCGCATCGCCCGACAGCTCCAGTTCGCCGGAGGTGACGAGCTCCCCGACACTGGTTGGGTAATCCGTTGCCGGCGCCGGTAATGCCGCGTGATTGGCGTACCACACGGCCTGCGCGGCCTGCGCTGCATCCTTGGTCGCCCTACACGCCGAGTCTTCGCCGTTGTTCGTCAAGCTTGCGATGCCGACGATCGCGACGGCGGTGAGGATGCCCACGACAACGATCGCGATCAGGAGCTCGATCAGGGTGAAACCCTCCTCCATTCTTTCTCCGGTGTACATGACCATGGTGTTGCTCGCCCTCCCTGAATGTGTTTCCCGCTGGAACTGCTTCTCTGGCCCCGCCCCGGGGTCAAGAGCCCTCTTTGTTCAAACGTCGATTTGGCTGTAGACGCTGTACATCGCCGAGATCTGCGCGATCGCGACGAAGGCCACGGCCCCGCCGACGATGAGGATGATCGCCGGCTCGAACATGTCGGTGGTGCGCTTCAACCGGTACTTGAGCTCGCGCTCGTAGAACGTCGCCGCGTTTTGCAGTTGCACGTCGAGCGATCCGGTGCTCTCGCCGACGCGGATCATTTGGCGCGCGGCCGGCGGGAAGATGTTCGTCGTCTGGATGGGGCGGGCGAGACCCTCCCCGCGCATCATCGCCTCGCGGGCGACGGTGAGCTTGTTCTGGAACACGCGGTTGTTCGTGCTGTCGGCGGCGACCTGCACGGCATCGGGCAGGTTCACGCCCGTGTGCGTGAGGGCCGCGAGGACGCGGCAGAACCGCTCGACCGCGACGAGGTTGACGAGCGGGCCGACGACCGGCATCCGCAACAACATCTTGTCGCGCCGCTCCTTGCCCCGTTTCCCCCCGAACACGAGCGCGACGAGGATCACGAATACGCCGACGATGGCGAGGATGAGCCACCACCATTCCGAGATGAACGCCGTCATGTTGATGAGCATCCGCGTCGGGAGCGGCAGGGTCGCGTTCAGGCCTTGGTAGAAGTTCTTGAACTTCGGAAGGATGTACACCGACATGATCACGATCGCGACCACGGCGAGCGCCAGGACGATCAGCGGGTAGGTCAGCGCGCCCTTCAGTTCCTTGCGGAGCGCGAGTTCGCGTTCGAGGTACTCCGAGAGCTGGTCGAGTGCGTCGTCGAGGCGACCCGTGAGTTCCGCCGAGCGCACGATGGCGACGTAGTACCCGGGGAACACCTTCGAGTGCTGTGCGATCGCGTCGCCGAAGCTCGAACCCGCGCGCAGGCGGATCTGCAGGTCGGTGAGCACGTCCTGCATCTTCTTGGATGCGTTTTCCTCGCCGACGACCGCGAGCGCGTCCAGGATCGGGACACCGGCGCGAAGGAACGAAGCCGCCTGCCGTGAGAAGTTCATGACTTCGTCGAGCTTGACGGTGCGGCCGGCGACTTCCCGCTGGTACCAAGGTGTGGTCGGACGTTTGTACGGCGCGCTGGCGACCGCGGCCCTCGTGGTGGCCGGCTCGGAGAGTGTCGGCGTGCTTGTCATGTCAGCCCCTCGTTCACGAGCACGTGCTTGACGACCTCTTCCATCGTGGTGACGTTGGTCTCGACCAGCCGTATGGCTTCGGACTGCAGCGTCCGCAGGCCCTGTTCGAACGCAAGCTCGCGCGCGACGCGTGGTGGCTGGGCGTCGACGAGGCACTGGCGGATCTCGTCGGTGATCGGGAGAACTTCGTAGACGCCGACGCGGTCGAAGTAGCCCGTGCCCGAACAGAACTGGCAACCTCGGCCTCGCAGCCACAGGTCTTTGGGGCGCCCGCCGAGCTTCTGATACATCGTCTGTTCGGGCAGCGACGGTTCGTACGCGGTCGCGCACGATTTACAAGTACGCCGCACCAGCCGCTGGGCGACGACGCCGATGATCGCGGAGGTGATGAGGTAGGCCTCGATGCCCATGTCGAGCAGCCGGTAGAGCGACGCGACGGCATCGATCGCGTGCACCGACGAGAACACGCGATGGCCCGTGAGCGCGGATTGCACCGCGATGCGCGCGGTCTCGGCGTCGCGAACCTCACCGACGAGGATCACATCGGGGTCTTGGCGCAGGATCGACCTCAGACCGGTCGCGAACGTCATCCCTTGCTGCTCGCTGATCTGGATCTGGTT
>JBEVDP010000518.1:0-2885 GCA_040513235.1 Acidimicrobiia bacterium
CCGGCGACGAAGTGCTCCTGCCCGCGCCGTACTGGACTTCGTACCCCGAGACGATCACGCTCGGGGGCGGCGTTCCCGTCGTGCTGCCCACCACCGAGGTCTCGGGCTTTCGCGTCTCGCTCGAACAACTCGACGCCGCAGTCACGCCGCATACGAAAGCGCTGTTGTTCGTCTCGCCGAGCAACCCCACCGGCGCGGTCTATCCGCCGAGCGAGGTGGAGGCAATCGGGCGGTGGGCCGTCGAGCGTGGGATCTGGATCATCACCGACGAGATCTACGAGCACCTGACGTACGGCGACCACGTGTTCACGTCGATGCCCGCGCTCGTTCCCGAGATCGCCGACCGGTGTGTGATCCTCAACGGCGTCGCCAAGACCTATGCCATGACGGGTTGGCGCGTCGGATGGATGATCGGCCCGCGCGACGTGATCGGCGCGGCGACGAACTTCCAGTCGCACTCGACGTCGAACGTGTCGAACGTGGCGCAGGCCGCCGCGCTCGCGGCTGTACGCGGCGACCTCGATGCGGTTGCGATGATGCGAGACGCGTTCGCGCGCCGCGGCCGCATGATGCACGAATTGCTTGCCGGCATCCCCGGCGTCACCTGCCTCGAACCGCAGGGCGCGTTCTACTGCTTCCCGTCGTTTGTCGGAGTGCTCGGCCATGAGATTGCGGGCCGCCGCCCACAAGACTCCTTGGAGCTGTGCGAGCTGTTGCTCGAGGTCGTCAAGGTTGCGATCGTGCCCGGCGAGGCGTTCGGTGCGCCCGGCTACGCGCGGCTCTCGTTCGCCCTGGGCGACGACGACCTCGGCGAAGGCGTCCGGCGCATCGCCGACGTCCTGGGATGACGACACCCGCCGTCGACTCCTTCCGAGCGAGCGCGGAACCGGCCGATAGCCTCGATCACTGATGGCACCCCGTGTTCTCGTGAGCGAACCCCTTGCCGCCAGTGGTCTCGAAGCGATGACCGCTGCCGGTCTCGACGTCGATCTGCAGGTCGGCCTCTCGCCCGAGGGGCTGCTCGCCGCGGTCGCGGGCGCGGCCGCGCTCGTAATCCGGAGCGCCACCCAGGTGACTGCCGACGTGCTCGCCGCGGGCACCGATCTCGTCGTCGTCGGGCGCGCCGGAATCGGTCTCGACAACGTCGACGTCGACGAAGCCACCCGCCGGGGCGTGATGGTGGTGAACGCGCCGCAGTCGAACATCCTTTCGGCGGCCGAGCACACGATGGCGCTGCTGCTCGCGCAAGCTCGCAACCTGCCGCAGGCGCACGCCGACCTCAAGGCCGGCAAGTGGAATCGGTCGCAGTGGGAGGGCGTCGAACTCCACGGCAAGACCCTCGGAATCATCGGCCTCGGGCGGGTCGGCGTGCTCGTCGCCCAGCGCGCCCACTCGTTCGGCATGCGCCTCGTCGCCTGCGACCCGTACGTCAATCCCGAACGCGCCCGCCAGATCGGCGTCTCGCTCGTCGGCACCGTCGACGAGCTGTTCGCCGTCAGCGACTTCGTCACCGTGCACGCGACCAAAACGCCGCAGACCATCGGACTCGTGAACGCGGTAGTGCTCGCGCAGGCGAAGCCCGGTCTGCGGCTCATCAATGCAGGGCGAGGCGGGATCGTCGATGAAGCGGCCCTGGCCGACGCAATCGCGAGCGGTCGCCTCGGTGGCGCCGCGATCGACACGTTCGCGCAAGAACCGACGACCGACTCGCCGTTGTTCGGGCTCGACAGCGTTGTCGTTACGCCGCATCTCGGTGCCAGCACCTCCGAAGCGCAAGACAAGGCCGGCGTGACGATCGCGGAGCAGGTGATCCTCGCGCTGCGTGGCGACTTCGTCCCCTTCGCCGTGAACGTCGCGGCGTCGGAAGCGGCCGAGACCGTCCGCCCGTTCCTGCCGCTTGCCGAGCGCATTGGTCGTCTGTACACCGGGCTCGCCGGCGGCGCACCGGGCACACTCGAGATCACCTACGAAGGTGAAATCGCCGACTACGACTGCCGGGTCCTCACGCTTTCGGTCCTGAAGGGCCTGCTTGCACCGGTGGTCGACGAACCGGTCTCGTTCGTGAACGCGCCGCAGATCGCGGAAGCGCGTGGCATCGTCGTACGCGAGACCACGTCGTCGGACGCCCGTGACTACGTGAACCTGGTGTCCGTGCGCGGCGAGGGCGGCGTGCACGTGGCCGCGACGTTGTTCGGTAAGGCCGAAGCGCCGCGCATCGTCGGTATCGACGAACACATCGTCGACCTCCCGCCGTCGCGACACATGCTCGTCGTGCACAACGAGGACGTACCGGGCGTGATCGGCAAGGTCGCGACGATCCTCGGAAACGCGGGTGTCAACATCTCCGACATGGACGTGGGCGCGAGCCCGAGTGGTGCGGCCGCGCTCATGGCGGTCGCGACCGACAGGTTGGTCACGCCCGATGTGATCGCGCAGATCACTGCGCTCCCCGACGTGCAATCGGCGCGCGCGATAGATCTCAAGTAGAGGAGATCAGTGCTTGGCGGCGCGCAGGCCGTCGGCTTCCGCCGCAGCCGCGTCGACGTAGCAGCGGTCGGCGCGTGTGCGCTCGTAGTTGGATCCGCCGGGCGTATGGAAGATCCCGCTCGACAGCTTCGCCTTCACGGGATGTGATGCCGGGCACTCGCCGTCGACCGGTTCGACCCACGGAGCGAGTACTTCGGCGGCGGGCGCCGAGGCCGCGGGAGGCTTCGGGACCGGTGGGAACGGGAACGGCGCGGGTTCCCATCCGAGGTCGTCGCGGGTGGGCGCGGGCACGCGGGCGCGCCACGCGCGTAGCGCCGCGTACACGACGCCGGCCACCAAGCTGGCGATCAAAGCCCGCTTCACGGTCTTGCGCATCGGCGAATTCCTTCATCCCGAGA
>JBEVDP010000519.1:0-21082 GCA_040513235.1 Acidimicrobiia bacterium
GTTTACGCTTTGCCTGGCCAGGCGCGTTGTTCGAGGTCAGGCGCCATTTTCGGTGTGCCGCGGTTGTCCTCCACTGACCGCTGGGGACCGGGATTCTGTGTCATTCGCGTGTCACGCGCGTGTCACCTCGATCGCGCTCGTACGTGGTCTCATCGACGGATGACCGTGGTTTGAGGGTCCCTCGGGAGAGGGCGTCGAGTTGCTCGGTCACGTGCAATTCCCGCCCGCCTCGGCTCCGCGCCGCGCGTTAATGTCTGTTCACGTGACGACGGTTGACGAAACCGCGACCGTGCGGGACCTCGTCGACGAACTGCTCGCGGAACATCCGCCCCTTACCACGAACGAACGCGACTTCTGGGGCGCGCAGTTCGACGCCGGGCTCGCGTGGGTGCACTTTCCAGTCGGCAAGGGCGGTCTCGCATTCCGGCCGGAGTTCCAGGACCAAATCGACCTCGACCTCGCCGCGGCGGGCGCGCCGAGCAACATCGGACGCAACATGATGGGCGTCGGCATGGCCGGGCCGACCCTCGTCGCGTTCGGGACCGAAACGCAGCAGCAGGCGCACCTCCGCCGGATCTGGACGTGCGAAGACATCTGGTGCCAGATGTTCAGCGAACCGGGCGCCGGTTCCGACGTGGCGGGCCTCTCGACACGCGCAGTGCGCGACGGCGACGAGTGGGTGGTCAACGGGCAGAAGGTGTGGACCACGCTCGCGCACGTGGCCGACAAGGGACTGCTCCTGGCACGCACCGATCCCGACGTCCCGAAGCATCGGGGACTCACGTACTTCTGGGTCGACATGCACGCGCCCGGCATCGAAGTCCGCCCGCTGCGCCAGCTCACGGGAGAAGCCGAGTTCAACGAGATCTACTTCACCGACGCGCGCGTACCCGACTCGCAGCGCATCGGCGACGCGGGCGAAGGATGGCGCGTGGCCATCACGACGCTCATGAACGAGCGCACGATGCTCGGCAAGCTCGCCAACCCGGCCCGCGGCGGCGGCCTCATCCGCCATGCGCTGCGCTTGTGGAACGAATGCACCGACAAGGATCCCGTCCGGCGCGACCGGCTCATGCAGGTCTACGTGCAAGAGGAAGTGCTACGGCTCTTGATGATGCGCGCCGAAGCGATGCGCGAGAGCGGCACACCCGGTCCGGAGAGCTCGATCGGCAAGATCGCGGTGTCACCGCAACATCAACGGCTGTTCGGCCTCTGCATGGAGTTGCTCGGCCCCGAAGGCATGCTCATCTCCGACTACGAGATGACCCGGCCGACGAGCGTGTCGGAGTCGGTGCTCGGCGGCGGCGAAGCATCCAACATCCAGAAGGCGTTCCTCACCGCCGTCGGCTCGACGATCGGCGGCGGAACAACGGAGATCGCGAAGAACGTCGTCGGCGAAAGGGTCCTCGCCTTGCCGAAGGAGCCGTCGGTCGACCGCGAGCTCCCTTGGAGCCGGATCCCTCGGAGCTGAACGGGCCGTGGCGTCCACCGTCGCGCTCTCGGTCGGCGACGGCGTCGCGCGCGTGACGCTCGACCGTCCTGACGCGGCGAACGCGATCAACCTCGAACTGGCCGAGGACTTGTTGCGCGTCGCCACCGAAGTCGCTGCACGCGACGACGTGCGCGCGGTGCTGCTGCGCGGGTCCGGCGCACGGTTCTGCGCTGGCGGCGACGTGAAGGCATTCGCGATCGAACCCGATCTGCCCGCGCATCTGCGCGCGGTGACCGCCGCGCTCCATCCGGCGATCGCCGCGCTCGTCGAGCTCGACGCGCCCGTCGTCGCAGCAGTGCAGGGCAGCGCGGCGGGCGCCGGGCTCGGCCTCGTCGCCGCGGCCGATCTCGTCGTCGCGGCCGCGTCGGCCCGATTCGTCATGGCTTACACGGGCATCGGCCTCAGCCCCGACGGGTCGTCGAGCTGGTTCCTGCCCCGGCTCGTCGGTCACCGCCGCGCGGTCGAACTGACGCTCACCAACCGGGTTCTCGACGCCGGCGAAGCGCGCGACTGGGGCATCGTCACGACCGTCGTGCCGGACGACGACCTCGAACACGAGGCCGAGCAGCTCGCGCGCACGCTCTCAGTCGGACCTACACGGGCCTACGGAGGCGCGACGCGGCTGCTGCGCGAGAGCGTGCGGAGTTCGCTCCGCGACCACCTCGCCCTCGAAACCGAGACGATCGCAGCCCTTGCCGCGACCGACGATGCCCGCGAAGGGCTCGCCGCGTTCGTCGAGAAACGCAAGCCGAAGTTCCACGCGACATGAACGGCACCTCGCTCGCCTTCACGCCTGCGCTCGAACAAGCGGAACTCGTGCGCACGCGCCAGGTGTCGCCCGTGGAGCTCGTCGACCTGTACCTCGCGCGCATCGAGGAACTGAACCCCGAGCTCAACGCGTACATCACCGTTGCAGCCGAGTTCGCACGCGGCGCGGCACTGGCCGCCGAGCGTGCGGTCGGCGCCGGCGACGAGTTGCCGCCGTTCCACGGCGTGCCGATCTCGATCAAGGACCTCAACGACACGGCGGGCATCGTGTCGACTCATGGAACCGCCGCGTGGAGAGACCGGGTGCCCGAACGTGACGACGAAGTCGTCGCCCGCATCAAGCGGGCCGGATTCGTGATCCTCGGCAAGACCGTCGTGCCCGAGTTCGGTCCCCTCAACGTGAGCGAGCCGCCCGGCTATCCACCGGGTCGCAACCCGTGGGACCCCGCGCGCAGCTGCGGCGGCTCCTCGGGCGGCGCGGCCGCCGCAATCGCCGCCGGGTTGTGCCCGATCTCGCACGGCTCCGACGGCGGCGGGTCGATCCGCAACCCCGCCGCATGGTGCGGGGTGTTCGGGATCAAGCCGTCGCGCGGGCGCGTGTCGGCCGCGCCCGCACCCCAGCAGCTGTTCGCGATCAACGGTCCGCTCGCCCGCACCGTCGCTGACGCCGCGGCGCTGCTCGATGCCATGGCCGGCCCGGCCACCGGCGACGCGTGGTGGGCGCCGCCGCCGGCGCGGCCGTTCCTCGCCGAGGCCGGGGCCGACCCCGGGCGTCTGCGGATCGCGTTCCACCAGCACCCGGGTGTCGAGTGCGACGCGACCGCGCCGGCATGCCGGCAGGTCGTCGACGACACCGCCGCGCTCCTCGAAGCACTCGGCCACACCGTCTTCGAGCGCGAACCTCCGGTGTTCGGCCCCGATCTGCTCGCACTCACCGCGATCGTCTTCGCGGCAAGCCACGCGTCGCTCGCTGGTGTGCGCCCGCCGCTCGAGACGCAGGATCCGTGGATGAAGACGCTCACCGAGCTCGGACAGACGGTAGCCGCCGCTGACTACATCGGCGCGCTCGACACGATCCAGGGCCGGTGCCGCGAGGCAGTCGCGTTCTTCGACGACGTCGACGTCCTGTTGTGCCCGACCGTCGCCGAACCACCGCCGCTCGTCGGGGCGATGCGCGACGCGGGCATTGAGCAGATGCCGCGCTTCTTCGCAATGACACCGTTCACCGCGCTGTGGAACACGACGGGTCAGCCCGCGGTGTCGCTGCCGCTCGCGATGGACGACGACGGTCTCCCCGTGGGCGCGCAGCTGGTCGGGCGCCCGGCCGACGAAGCCACACTCGTACGACTGTCGTCCCAGCTCGAACAAGCGCGCCCGTGGCGGGACCGGCGGCCACCGGTCTCCTGACCCGCGCGAAGCAGGAGGATCCATGACCGACGATCTCGCGTACACCGGGGCACTCGAACAAGCCGCGCTCGTGCGCGCCGGCGACGTGTCGCCGCTCGACCTCGTCGACCTCTACCTCGATCGCATCGAAGCGCTGAACCCGAAGCTCGACGCGTATCTCACGGTCGCCGCAGACCACGCGCGTGAGCAAGCGCGCGCGAAGACCGGCGCGACGGGCGATCTCCCACCGTTCCACGGGGTGCCGATCTCGATCAAGGATCTCAACAGCACCGCGGGCATCCGCACGACTTCGGGGACCGCCGCGTGGCACGACCGCGTTCCCGACCTCGACGACGAGGTCGTGAAGCGGATCAAGGCGGCGGGCTTCGTCATCCTCGGCAAAACGAACACTCCCGAGTTCGGTTCTCGGGCGACCACCGAGTCGCCGCACTACCCGCCGGCTCGCAATCCGTGGGACACGAGCCGAACTCCCGGCGGTTCTTCGGGCGGCGCGGCCGCCGCGTGTGCGGCCGGATTGTGCCCGATCGCGCAGGGTTCCGACGGCGGTGGCTCGATCCGCATCCCGTCCGCGTGGTGCGGGCTCTTCGGCATGAAGCCGAGCCGAGGTCGGGTGTCGTCCGCGCCCGGCATCCAGAGCTTCTATGCCACGAACGGATTCCTCGCTCGCACGGTTGCCGATTCGGCCGCGGCCCTCGATGCCGTCGCGGGCCCCGCACCCGGCGACGCGTGGTGGGCGCCGCCACCGGCGCGTCCGTTCCTCGCCGAAGTCGGTGCCGATCCCGGCCGGTTGCGAATCGCGTTCACCGCCGCGCATCCCGACGGCACGACCGAAGTCGCCGAGGCGTGGCGCGCGGCCGTCACCGAGACCGCGACGCTGCTCGATTCGCTCGGCCACGAGCTCGTCGAAGACGCGCCCGAACCGCTTGTGCTCGTGAACGCGGCGGCCGCGGCCGCGGGCTTCATGGCGGCGGCGGACTGGCCCGCGCGCGAGACGCTCGACCCCGTGAACCAGACTGTGCTCGCGATCGGCGAAGCCGCGACGGCGAAGGAGATGGCGCAGTCAATGATCGACATCCAGCTGTGGATACGGCGGGTCGCGCCCTTCTTCGAACGCTACGACGTGCTGCTCTCGCCCACGCTCGCGGGACCGCCACCGCGCATCGGCGACCGCATCATGGGCACCGAAGACAGCCTCGACGCGCTCATGGAGGTAACCCGCCTCGTCGCATTCACGCCGACGTGGAACCAGAGCGGACAACCCGCGATGGCCGTGCCTTCCGGGTTCGACGCCGACGGTCTGCCGGTGTCGGTGCAGTGCGTCGGCCGCGCGGCCGCCGAGGCGACGCTCTTCCGGCTCGCCGCGCAACTCGAAGCGGCGCGACCGTGGGCGAGTGCTCGCCCGCCGGTCGCCTAGCGCGTCAGCACGGTGCAGGCGCCGACGCCGGGTGCGCCGTACACCTGGGTGAACCCGACGCGCGGGTTGCCCTGCACCTGCCGCTCACCCGCGTCGCCGCGTAGCTGCAAGACCGTCTCGTAGATCTGCCGCATGCCCGACGCGCCGATCGGTTCACCGTTGGCGATGAGGCCGCCGTCGGTGTTGACCGGCAGGCGGCCGCCGATCTCGGTGTCGCCGGCCAGGATCATCGTTTCCTGTTCCCCGTCGGCGCACAGCCCGGTCTCGGCCATGTGCATGACCTCGGCTCCCGCCTCACTGTCCTGGATCTGTGCGAGGTCGAGATCGCCGGGCCCAATGCCGGCCGCCTCGAACGCGGCCGCAGCCGCGTCGACCGTCGGGCTGGGCGCGGACTCGATCGGCAGCGACGGACTGAACACCTCGAACGACCCGTACCGGCGCGTCCGGATTGTTGCGGCCTTCAGGTACACGGGCCGCGCCTCGAAGCGCGACGCGAGATCGGCCCGGCACAGCACGAGCGCGGCCGCACCTTCGCTCGGCGAACAGAACATGTACTGCGTGAGGGGGTCGTTGAGCACGGGAGATGCGAGGATCTCTTCCTCGCTGAACGGCTTGCGGCGCCACGCGTTCGGGTTCTTCGCACCGTTCCGATACGCCTTGGCCGCCACCTTGGCGAGCAGTTCACGCGAGACGCCGTAGTCGTGTAGGTAGCGCTGGATCTTGAGCGCGAAGAACTGCGTGGTGACGAACATGCCCAGCTCGCCGTACCACGGATCGAGGCCGTGCACGGCGGGGTCCGCGTTGAAGTGGCCGCGCGGGTGCTTGTCGAAGCCGAGCGCGACGCCGACGTCGTACTGACCCGACTCGATCGTGGTGGCGGCGAGCAGCACCGCGCTGCCCGCAGTCGCGCAGCCGTTCGCGACGTTGACGAAGGGAACACCCGTGAGTCCGAGGTTGCTCACGAGACTGTCGGGCATCCCCGAGCCGTGCCCGAGCACGCTCCCGAGGCTCCCGCCGAACGCGACTTGCACGTCGCTCCACTCGATCCCCGCGTCGGCCAGCGCCCGGCGGGTCGCGATCGCGCCCATCTCCAGCGCGCTGACACCCTCGAAGCGACCGAACGGGTGTAGGCCTATGCCGACGATCGCGACGTTCATGCGTCCACCGGTGCGAACGCGTAGCTGACGACCTCGTTGCCGTCGTCGTCAGTGCGAAACGGCACGACGACCATCTCCATCTCCATGCCGATCGCGAGCCGGTTCGGATCCTGCTCGGTGAGGCGGCTCTCGACGCGCACCTGGCCCGGGAGCTCCACGTAGCCCAGCGTGTACGGGACGAACGTCTCGGCCGTCTCCGGCCCGAGGTATGGGGACTTCGGCAAGAAGCCCTGCGTCGTCCACGACCACAACGTCCCGCGGCGCGCCAGCGGGATCTGCTCCGGATCGTCGGAGTTGCAGCGTGGACAACCTCGCTGCACCGGGAACGTGATCGTGCCGCACGCGCGACAGCGGCTGCCGAGGAGCTGGGGCTCGTCGCTCGGCCACGTGAACAGTCCCTCGGCGATCGGCACTTGCCGCCGGCTCATGGCTGCCAGCGTAAACCGGCCGGTCTCACGGCGCCGGCGGCTCCTTCGGCAGCCCGAGCACGCGCTCGCCGATGATGTTGCGCTGGATCTCGTCCGAACCGCCCGCGATACGCAGCGCCGGCGCCGCGAGCAGCAGGTCCCACCACGCGTTCGGCTCGGCCACCGTTGCCGGTCCGCCGACACGCATCCCGGCCTCCGCCGCGCGCTTCATCTGGCGCGCGATCGCCAGCTTCGCGATCGACGCCTCGGCGCCGGGCAGACGTCCCTGCACGATGGCGGTGACGATCCGGTGGCCGATGTACCGGACGATCTCGGACTCGATGAACGCATCCGCGATCGTCTGCCGGACGCCCGCGTCGCCGACGCTTGGACGACCGTCCGCGCCGGCAGCGCGCGCGAGCCGCGTGAGCGCCTGCACGACTTCGCTCTCACCGAGCATGTCGGCGATCGACGCGCGCTCGTTGAGCAACGTCGTCTGCGCGATGCGCCATCCGTCGTTCACGTCTCCGATGCGATCGCGATCGGGGATGCGAACATCGTCGAAGTACACCTCGTTGAAGTGCGCGGCCCCGGTCATCTGCCGCAGCGGCCGGATGTCGATACCCGGCGTGCGCATGTCGAGCAAGAAGTATGTGATGCCGCGATGCTTGGGCGCTGCGCGGTCGGTGCGCGCGAGGAGCATGCCCCACTGCGAGTAGTGCGCGCCCGAGGACCACACCTTCTGGCCGTTGACCACCCACTCGGCGCCGTCACGGACCGCGCTCGTGCGGAGCGACGCGAGATCGGAACCGGCGCCCGGCTCGCTGAACAGCTGGCACCAGATCTCCTCGCCGGCGCGCAGCGATGGCAACCACCGGCGCTTCTGCTCATCCGTGCCGTGCTCGATGACCGTCGGGCCGCCCATGCTGATGCCGATGCTGAAGAGGGTCGTGGGCACGTCGAATGCGGCCGACTCCTGTCCCCAGATCACCTGTTCCATCAGGGACGCGCCGCGACCGCCGTACTCGATCGGCCACTGGATGGCCGCCCAGCCGTCCGCCGCGGCCTTGGCCTGGAACGCGCGCGCCGCCGCGAGACCTGCCTCGCTGTCGACCTCGCGCCCGAGGATGCTCAGCACTCCGGAGATGGACGTCGTCGCGCGCGGCGCCGCGTTCGCCTCGAGCCACGTCCGGCATTCACGGCGGAACGCGTTGTCCATATCCGTCACCGTGCTCCCGCCGCGTACAACGCCGACGCACGGGCGCGCGACGCGTCGCCGTCGTAGGAAGACAGCGCCGGCAGCAGGAGCAGGCCGTTGAGTGCAACCACCGGCATCACGGCGAGGAACGACGTGCGCAGCGAGGTTGCGTCCGAGATGACGCCGATGATCCAGGGTGCGCCCGCAACCATCAGCACCCGCACGATCGTGAAGAAGGAATCGGCGCGACCGCGCAACTGCGGTTCGATGATGTCGAGCCACATCGCCCATGTGGGCCCGACCGGGACGGAAATGAAGAACCCCGCCAGCACGAGGAACGGGACGGCGACGATGGTCGCGTCGAGCGCGAAGCCGGGGATCGACAGCAGCCATCCGATCACGCAAGAAACCGCGGCCAGCTTGATCCGGTCCCGGGAACGCCCGTTGCGAACCAGCCAGTCGCCGATCCGGCTGCCGACGAGCAACCCGCTGAGCGCGCCGACGCCGAAGACGAGCGTCGTCGCACCCGCGCTCGCGGCCGACATGCCGTGGTAGCGCCGCAGGAACGAGGCGACCCACGCACCGAGACCCGCAGCCGCGAATGCGCCGAGCGAGGCCGCGATCACCATCACCCACGCGGTGCGGATGCGTGCGAGGTGGGCGAACGCCGCCTTGAGGCCGGCGGTCGACCAGTCGGTGCCCTCGCTCGGCGACGGATCGGCGCCGCGTCGCTGTTGCGCCTCGTAGATCGCGTCCGGGAGCCCGCGCTCGGGCTCGGGCAGGTATCGCCAGACGACGGCACCACACAACAAACCGAGCGCGCCGAACACGAAGAACGGCGTGCGCCACCCGAACGCACTCGCGAGTACACCCGCGACCGCGAAGCCCACAAACGTTCCGACCTGGTCGAACAGGCGCCAGATGCCCATGACGCGGCTGCGGCGCTCGACCGGGTAGTAGTCGCCGATGAGCGAAACCGAGCTGGGCCCGTTCGTTGCCTCGATCGAACCGAGAAACAGGCGCGCGACGAACATCATCGCGAACGACGTAGCCGCGCCCTGCCAGAACATCGCGATGGTCCAGGGCACGAATCCCAGCGCGATGAGCTTCGTGCGCTGCCAGTGATCGGCGATGATCCCGCAGGGGATCACCGACAACGTCGCGACGAACGTGAAAGCGGCGACCAGCGCTCCGAGCGCGGCGTCACTCACGCCGAACGCGGCCTTGAGGTCGTCGAACACGACGGCGAGAACGGCGCGGTCGGCCCAGTCGATCGCGCCGACTCCCATGATGAGGTACAAACAGTTCATCGAGTAGCCCGAAAATCGCGCCTGCAGCGCGTCGACCCGTGCGTCGGTCATGTCGGTGACGCCAACAGCGCGGCGAGCATCATCCCGCGCAAGCGCGCCGCGAGCGCTTTACGCGAGAGTCCGATGGCGTCGGTGCGCGACGCGATCGACGTCACGATGCCGATCGCGCAGTACACGGTCACTTCCGCCTCGTTCTTGCTCATCGCGGGACGGAGCTTGCGCAGCGGTGTCACCCACTCGGCCGTGTAGGCGCGGAGCGCGCGCGCCCAATTGCGGTTGCCGGTCGGGCTGAGGTTGCGCCGTTCCCGCAACAGCACCGTGACGAGCGCCGGGCGGTCCAACACCTGCTCGACGAGTTCGGCGACGAGGAGCGCGAGCGCCTCGCCGGGCGAGTCCGCGCCCGCGACGATCTTGCGCTCGGTGCGCAACACCTCGGTGGTACCGACCCGTACCGCCCAGTCGAGGATGTCCTGCTTCGATTCGTAGTGGCGGTACACCGCGGGACCGGTCACGCCGGCCGCGGCCCCGATCTCGTCGATCCCGGTGGCGTCGAATCCCTTGGCCCGAAAGAGCTCGATCGCGGCCTCGAGGATCAGGTCGCGGCGATGCGGCTGTTCGTCGCCGGCGGCGATGGCCTTGGCCACGTTGTCCTCCCCGTGGCAGAGGTCCTTGCTCGTCGTGTGAACCGACATTAACGTCCGAGCGCCACGCGGAACGGTGCGAAGTTGATCGGGGGGAAAACCACGATGCTTCGACGGACCATCATCCCGATTGCAGTGGTCGCCTTGGCGCTCGGGGGCCTCGCTGCCTGCGGCGGCGACGACGACGATGACGACGCCGCGAGCGACGACACGGAAGCGACCGACGACACCGAGGCCGAAGCGACGACGACCACCGCCGCCCCGCTCGACGGCCCACCGATCAAGATCATGACGATCGGCGAGTTCTCGGCCGGGGTGTCGAACCCCGAGATCCCCGAAGGGATTCAGGGCGCAGCCGAGGGAATCAACTCGCGCGGCGGCATCAACGGCAGCCCGCTCGAAGTCATCGTGTGCGACACCAACAACGACCCGAACACGGCCGCCGAGTGCGGTCGCCAAGCGGTCGACGAAGGCGTCGCGGCCGTTGTCGGCGGGCTCACGCTGTTCGGCGGCGAGTACTTCCCGCTGCTCGAAGAGAACAAGATCCCGGCGATCGGCAACGTGCTCGCGACTGTGGCCGACTTCACCTCTCCCGTCTCGTACCCCGTGTACGGTGGCATCATCAGCACGTCGGCCGCGCTGCCGTACGCGCTGGCAGTGTCGGGCGCCGCGCGGATCGCGACCGCGCGCATCGACCTCACCGAAGGAGTGGTGATCCCCCTGTTCGGCAACACCGCGCTCGCAACGGTGGGGCAGGAGTACGTCGCCGACGTACCGATCCCACCGAACACGGCCGACATGGCCACATACGTGGCCCAAACGCAAGCAGCCGAGCCCGACGGCGTTGTCGTCGCGCTCCCCGCACAGGACTCGCTCAACTTCCTCACCGAGATCCTCGCCGCCAACCCCGAGATCAAAGCCGCGCTCGTCAGCACCGAGACCGACGCTGTGCGCGAGGCACTCGGTGACGAGATCGCCGACCGGCTCGTGTACAACGACTCGTTCGTCGTCGACGAGGAGTCCGAGGTCTACCAGCAATACCTCGCCGACATGGAGGCCGCGGGCTTCGACGAGGTCGGCGACTTCCGCAACGACATGTACGCCGCGACGGTGGTGTTCGCCGAGATCGCCAAACAGCTCCCGGCCGGTCAAGTGACAGCGGCCGGCATCTGGGATCTGCTGCCGACCCAGACGGAGGTGCGGACCGGCCTCACGCCGCCGATCAACTTCTCGGCGCCGTACCCGGTGCCAAACTCGCCGATCCCCGGACTCCGGGTCTTCAACGTCTGCGTGCAGATCGCGACGCTCGACGCCGAAGGCCTCGCCGTGCTCCAGCCGGGCTTCATCGACCCGTTCACTGCGGAGGATTGCCCCGCGCCCTAGGAACGCTCACGAGGAGACGGCGAGCGCGAGCATGATCGAGTCGTGAACGAGTTCCTGAAGTTCGCGATTCTCGGCCTCGGCGCCGGCGCGATCTACGGGCTCGCGGCGCTCGGCGTCGTGCTCGTGTACCGGGGTTCGGGTGTCCTCAACTTCGCCCAGGGCGCGATGGGGATGATCGGCGCCTTCACGTTCTACAACGCACGCGCCGACGGAAGGGAGCCCGTCTTCTCGTGGCTGCTCGCGCTCGGGCTGGCGGCCGCACTGGGTGCGCTCACGCACCTCGCCATCATGCGGCCCCTGCGCCATGCGCCCGACATCTCTCGTCTGATCGCCACCCTCGGCATCCTCACCGTGCTCCTCGGCGTCGGCGAGAGCCGCTGGGGCACCGCGGCTCGCATCGTGTCGAAGCTCCTGCCGACTGACGCGGTGACCTTCTGGGACGACGTCACAATCGGACGCGACCGTCTGATCCTGCTCGGCATCGGCGTGGCCCTCACCGCCCTGCTCACCGTCGTGTACCGATTTACGCGCTTCGGTCTTGCGACGTCGGCGGTCGCCGAGAACCAACGCGCCAGCGCTGCGCAAGGGATCTCGCCCGACCGTGTTGCGACCGTCAACTGGGCGCTCGGGTCGATGCTGGGCACGCTGGCCGCGATCCTGATCGTCAACATCACCGGCCTGAACGTGATCAACCTCACGCTGCTCGTCGTGCCCGCGTTCGCGGCCGCGTTGGTGGGCGGATTCCGCTCGTTCCCGCTCACGCTGCTCGGAGGGTTGGTGATCGGCGTCCTCGAGTCCGAGGTCGCGTGGGCGCAAGTGCAGTGGGACGTGGTGCTCACCGGCTGGACGCGCTCGGTGCCCTTCGTCGTCATCGTCGTCGTGCTGGTGCTGCGGGGGCGCGCGCTCCCGTTGCGCGGGGAAGCGTTGGAACAACCGCCGGAGGTCGGCACCGGACGCGTCCGGCCGCTCGTTGTCGTGCCCTTGCTGGTCGGCGCCGCGGTGCTCATCGGCGCAGTCCTCTCGACCACACTGGTCGAGGCCCTGACGACCACGCTCGCGATGGGCGTCGTGCTGCTCTCACTTGTCGTCCTCACCGGCTACACGGGCCAGCTCTCGCTCGCGCAGTTCTCGCTGGCCGGCATGGGGGCCTGGATCGCCGCCCGGTCGATCGTCAACTACGACATCGGGTACGAACTCGCGTTCCTGTTCGCGGTGCTCGGCGCGATCCCGATCGGTGTGGCAGTCGGCTTGCCCGCGCTTCGCGCGCGCGGCGTGAATCTCGCAGTCGCCACGCTCGGCCTCGCGGCCGTGCTCGAGAGTCTCGTGCTCACAAACCCGGACCGTACCGGCGGTCCGCGCGGCACCAACATCGGCGCCCCGACGCTGTTCGGCATCGACTTCGACACGTTCGCGCACCCCGAGCGTTACGCGTTGTTGACCCTCGGCGTCTTCACCCTCTGCGCCCTCGCCGTCGCCAACCTGCGGCGGGGCCGAGCGGGACGGCGCCTCATCGCGGTGCGCACCAACGAACGCGCCGCGGCCGCGTTGGGCATCAGCGTGCTCCGGGCCAAGCTGTACGCCTTCGGGATGGCCGCCGCGCTCGCCGCCGTCGGCGGGGTGCTGATCGCCTTTCGCCGGCCCACCGTCACGTTCTTCCCAGCGTTCTCGGTTTTCGAATCAATCTTCGCAATCGTCTATGCGGTGATTGGCGGCATCGGTTTCGTCGTCGGCGCGTTCCTCGGTGCCGCGCTCGCCCCGAACAACTTCGCAGTGCACGTCGCCGGGAGCACGTTCGACAACGCGCGCACGGTGCAGATCGTGCTCGGGATCGTGTTGTTCGGTGTGCTGTTGATAATCCCGAATGGCCTCGCAAGCATCACGCCCGTGCTCCAGCGCCGCGCCCGCGCCGCGGCGCGGTGGACCGCGACTCGCCCACCGCGCGCGCCTGCTCCGCTCCCGGCGACGACGCGGGTCGCTGTGCGCCCGGCCGCGCTCGACATCGACGGGCTCACCGTTCGCTTCGGGGGCGTCACCGCGCTCGACGGCGTCTCGATGCGGGTCGAGCCCGGACATGTGCTCGGCCTCATCGGACCAAACGGTGCGGGGAAGACCACGCTCATCGATGCGATCACGGGGTTTTCGCGGCCGGCCACCGGCACCGTGACATTCGATGGCACGCCGATCAACCGCTGGTCGGTGCGCCGTCGCGCCGAGCGCGGCGTCGCGCGTTCGTTCCAGGGTTTGGAACTGTTCGAATCGATGACGGTACGCGACAACCTGCGCGCCGCGTCCGATCGCCAGGACTTCCTCGCGTACTTGACCGATCTCGTGTGGCCGGGGCGATCGCGCTTGGGACCCGCAGCCGTAGCCGCGGTTCACGAATTCGGCCTCGAACCCGACCTCGATCGCCGCCCCGACGAACTGCCGTTCGGGCGGCGACGGCTCGTCGCGATCGCGCGCGCGGTGGCGTCGAACCCGTCGGTGCTGTTGCTCGACGAGCCGGCCGCGGGCTTGGACCCCGTGCAGACGGCCGAGTTGGGGAGGCTGCTGCATCGCCTCGCCCACGAGTGGGGCATCGCGGTCCTCCTCGTCGAACACGACGTCTCGATGGTGCTCGATGTGTGCGACAGCATCGTCGTGCTCGACTTCGGCAAGAAGATCGCGGACGGTGCGCCGCAGCAGGTGCGCAACGACCAGGTTGTCATCGACGCGTACCTCGGCGCCGCGGCCGACACCGCACCGGCGCCTGTGACCCGGGCGGTGACCGTCGCCGGTGAACCCGCGCCGCTCCTGTCGGCCCGCAACCTCGCGTCCGGGTACGGCGACGTCGCGGTTGTCCACGATCTTGATCTCGACGTGCGGCCGGGCGAGGTCGTCGCACTCCTCGGGCCGAACGGCGCCGGAAAGACGACGACCCTGTTGACGCTCGCCGGTGAGCTCCCTGCACGCGGCGGTCACGTCGTATGGGACGAAAGCACGCGCCGCCAGTCGCTGGAGCGCCGGGCCCGGCACGGTTTCGGGTTCGTGCCGGAGGGCCGGTCGGTGTTCATGAGCCTGACCGTGGCCGAAAACCTGCGGCTGGGTCGGGGCGAACGGCGACGTGCCGTCGAATTGTTCCCGGAGCTCGAGCCGTTGCTCCGGCGGCGTGCGGGTGTGTGCTCCGGCGGCGAACAGCAGATCCTCGCGCTCGCGCGCGCGCTCGCGGCCGAGCCGCGCGTGCTGCTCGTCGATGAGCTCTCACTCGGGCTCGCGCCGAGGATCGTGGAGCGGCTCCTCGACGCCGTGCGCGCCGCGGCCGACCGGGGCGTCGGCGTCCTGCTCGTCGAGCAGCACGCGCGGGCCGCGCTGTCGATCGCGGATCGGGTATGCGTCTTGCGGCGCGGCCGCGTCGTACTGGACGTGACCGCGGCAGAACTCGCGGGCGATCTGTCGCGCGTCGAGGCCGCTTACTTGAGCGAGCGCGTCGAGGCGATCGCCGGCGGGTCGGTCGGTGGGCCCGCGAAGGCTTGAGCGATGCTCATCCATTCGCGAGCCGGTGCACCGTCGACGCGGAGGTCCGTATCGGCAACGTTCCGGCGCTGCGTGACGACCAAGCAGAAGTCGAGGGCCGGTCCCGAAACACGGTTCGGTGCGTCGGGTTCTCCCCACGTCCATGTGTCGCCACTGGACGAGCGCAACTCCACCCGTACTGGCGCGTCCGGCACCTCTAGGCCGCGGTTCGCGTACGTGAACGCGCGCGTGATCACGCCGAGGTGGGCGATGTCGCGCAGCCGGTCGCTCGTCGACGGCGGCGCGCCGAGCGCGTCGCGCACGTCCTGGCCGTGGGCCCACGTCTCCATGAGGCGCGCGGTCACGAACGCACGCGCGCTCATCGGCGGCCCGAACCACGGGATGCGCGTGCCGTCGGGCAGACCACGCACCGCCGCGACCATGGCCCGCCGCTGGTCGCGCCACCAGCCCAGCACCTCAGCGTGCGATCGCGATCGAACCCGCGCCTCGCTCGCGGCCGCGAACGCCGCGAGATCCTCGATCGCCTCGTCGAGCATCGCAGTGAACGCGGCCGGTTCGACCACCGCAGTGGTCGCCCACTCCTCGCTCACCGCGAGGTGGCCGATCTGGTCGTGCACACGCCATCCGGGCGCCGGCGTCTCCTGTTGCCAGCCCGGCTCGTCGAGACTCGCGACGAGGTCGTCGAGAAGACCTTCTTCGGTCTCGAGCGCGATCGCGAGCTCTTCGACCGGCGGGGCGGGCACACTCACGATGTGGTAGTCAACTTGAGTCGACAGCGTTCCTTCAACAGCGCGAAAGGGCCGACGTGACCGACGACTTGGTGCTGTACGACATCGCCGACCGCGTCGCCACGATTACGTTGCACCGGCCGGATGCCATGAACGCGATGACGCTCGACATGGGCGCGCAGCTCGTCGCCGCGTTCGAACGCGCGGAGGCCGACGACGGAGTCCGCGCCGCGGTGCTCACGGGCGCCGGGAAAGCGTTCTGCGCCGGCGACGACGTGAAGGAAGCGTGGCAACCGGAAGCGCTCGCACGCGGCCTCGCGCCGCTCAAGCGGGCGATACCCAAGACGACGCCGGAGACGACGCACATTCTCGAGTTCGAGAAGCCGCTCATTGCCGCGGTCAACGGCGTCGCGGTCGGCATCGGCCTCGACCTCGCCCTCGTCGCCGACATCCGTCTTGCCAATCAGTACGCGCGCTTCGCCGCCCTGTACGTGAACTTCAACCTCGTGGCCGACTTCGCGTCGATGCGCCGGCTGCCGCAGCTCATCGGGCCGTCGCGGGCGGCCGAGTTACTGTTCACCGGTGACACGGTCGACGCCGCGCAAGCCGAGCGCATCGGCCTCGTGTCGCGCGTGGTCGACGCGGGCGAACTACCCGGTGCCGCCCACGAACTCGCGGCCCGGATCGCGCACAAGCCGCCCGCGGCGCTGCGGGCGATGAAGGCGGGTCTGGCGAAGGGCACGGGGATGTCGGCCCCCGACCTGCTACCGCTCGGCGAGTACATCTCCCGGTCGCTCGTCGCGCTGTTCGCGACGAACGATCACCGCGAGGCTGTCGCCGCCTTCATGGAGGGCCGCGAGCCCGACTTCAACGGCACCTGACGGGTGAGGATTCCTATGGACGATCCCAATGCAACCGTGCTGGTCGAGGTCGACGAGGGGGTCGCGGTCGTCACCTTGAACCGGCCGGAGAAGAAGAACGCGATCAACTTCCAGATGGACGCCGAACTGCACGACGCGTTGTGGCGTCTCGACCGTGACGAGTCTGTGCGCGCGATCGTGATCACCGGTGCGGGCGACGCGTTCTGCGCCGGGTTCGACATGTCGGCCGGCGCGGCGACGTTCGGCGCCGAGACGCACGCGGCCCACGACGAGACGCTCGGTGTCGACTCCGATTCCGTTGCGGAGCGGGCTGCGTTCTGGCGCATGGTCACGCCGACGATCGCGGCGATCAACGGTGCTGCGATGGGCGTCGGGATCACGCTGCCGCTGCTCTTCGACGTCCGGCTCGCGGCCGAGGACGCCAAGATCGGCTTCGTGTTCACCCGCCGGGGCATCATTCCCGAGGCGAACTGCAACTGGATCCTGCCGCGCCTCATCGGCGTTTCGCGCGCGCTCGAACTCTTGATGTCGGGCCGGACGATCTCCGGCACGGAGGCAGCTGCGTACGGCATCGTGTCGCGCGCGCTCCCGCGCGACGAGCTGCTGCTGGCCGCACTCGACCTCGCGCGCGACATCGCGGCCAACACCGCGCCGGGCTCGGTCGCGATCGTCAAGCACCTTGTGTACCGCGGGTTGGAGGAGACCGACCGCCTCGCCGCCATGCAGCGTGAGACGAAACTCACGTGGTTCGTCGGCGAGCAGCCGGACGCGATCGAAGGCGTGATGGCCTTCATCGAGCGGCGTCCACCGGCATGGAAGGGCAGCAAGCACGTCGAGTTGCCCGACGTGTAGCGACAGATGCTCGCGCCCGACAAGATTCTCCCGCACACAATTGCCGGCGTCGCGGCCGAGGAGCCCGGCCTCGTGTGCCTCGAAGACGTCACTGGGAGGCGGCTCACCTACGGGCAGTTACACGAGAGTGTGTTGCGGTGGGCGGCAGCGTTGCGCCCGCTCGATGTCCAGCCCGGCGACCGTGTGCTGACGATGTTCCCGAACGGCTTCGAGTCGTTCGAGGTGTGGCTGGGCGTCGCGTGGCTGCGGGCCCTCGAAGTGCCGATCAACACCGCGCACCGCGGCCACTCGCTCGAATACCTGATCGAGAACTCGCGGGCGAAGGTCCTCGTCATCGCCGAGCGTTTTCTCCCGCAGCTCGCCGAGGCGGGGAACGTCGACCAGCTCGACGTCGTGGTCGTTCCCGATCTGTCCGCGCCAACCGAGCTGCCCGCGCGCGTCGTGGCAGGGGACGAGTTGTTCGCTGGGGTCGAGCCCGCCGCCGATCTCGACGGTCCTGCGCACTACGACATCGCGTGCCTGATCTACACGTCGGGCACCACCGGCCCGTCGAAGGGCGTGCTCGTTCCGTGGGCGGAGCTGTTCGAGTTTCCGGCCGCCACGCCGCCGGGCGCGTTCGGCTCCGGTCTCGCGTACTACGCGTGCCTGCCGACGTTCCACGTCGGCGGCAAGTCGACGCTGTACACCGTCGCGCTGCACCGCGGCCGTGCGGTGCTGCGCGAGGTGTTCAGCCTGTCCGAGTTCTGGGGCGACATCGAACGGTTCCAATGCTCGACGACCGGTCTCATCGGCGTGATGGCGCAGTTGCTGCTCGCAATGCCCGAACAGTCCGGCGACGCCGACAACTCGCTCACGATCATCCAGACCGGCCCGCTGTTCCCCGAAGTGGAGGAGTTCGAGCGGCGGTTCGGCGTGCGCGTCTTCACCGGTTACGGCATGACGGAGATCGGCGCGCCGCTGTACGTCGGGGCCGACGAACGGGTCGACTGGCGCAGCTGCGGCCGCATTCGCGAGGGCTACGAGATACGCATCGTCGACGAGTACGACGAACCCGTGCCCGACGGCACGGTCGGCGAGTTGATCATCCGCAGCGACCAGCCCTGGCGGCTGAACGCCGGGTACTTCGAGATGCCCGACGCGACGGCGCAGGCGTGGCGCAACGGTTGGTTCCACACCGGTGACGGCTTCCGCCGCGACGAGCAGGGCAACTACTACTTCGTCGACCGGCTGAAGGACGCCATGCGCAAAGGCGGCGAGAACATCTCGTCGCTCGAGGTCGAAGGCTTCGCGCGCGAGTACCCGGGCGTCCTGGAGGCGGCTGCCATCGCGGCACCCTCCGAGTTCGGCCCCGGAGAAGACGAAGTGAAAGTGCTCGTCGTCCGCAAGCCCGACCACGAGTTCACCGAGAAGGAATTGCTCGACTTCCTCCAGCCGCGTATGGCGAAGTTCATGCATCCCCGGTACGTCGAGTTCGTCGCCGAGCTGCCCAAAACGCCGACTCAGCGCGTGCGCAAGGTCGAGCTGCGCGCCGACGCCCTCAACGCCCGTACGTGGGACCGCGTCGCAGGCGGCTACTGCAACGGCTGATCGAAAACGGGCGCCTGGGACCCGCTGATCGTGGCGATCTTCCAGTGGGCGCACGCCGAGGCGCCGCGTCGCCGCGTCGCTCACGCTCGACGAAGCGCTGTTCCCGGCCGACGACTACCCGTCGATCCTCGGCGTGCTCAAGCACTGGCTGGCATTCCTCGCGACGTCGCACGCCGGGGTGGCGTCACCCGTTCCCGCGTCGCCATGTGTCACGCGCGTGTCACGTCCGTACTGCCGGATCGCGAACGCCCTGGTCAGACGCGCATGGTCGTGTGGGCGGTGAGCTACCTGGGCTGGATCCCGGGTCTCGGCATTCTGCCGCCGGCCCCGCGCGACCGTCCGGGCCGACGGCGCGATGTTGCGCTGTGTCGTCTTGGGGTGCACCGTTCCGCCGTCGCGGTCTTTGAGGCGGCCGCTCTCTCGCCTTAAGGGGAGACGACTTCTGCGTGGTGCACGAGTCGGTCGGTCATGGCGGCGGCGACAGGCCGATCCGAGCGGGCGCGCCGCGACCTCATGCGGAGCGGGCGCGCGGTACGTCGGCACTCGTACGAAGGGCGGTGGTCGCGTCACAGGCACCGCGACGCGACCATCCCCCGTGGTCAGTCGCGCTTCATGCGGCCCTTTACGTCGTCGACCTTCTCTTCGACCCAATCCTTGGCGTCTTCGAGCTTGTCCTTGATCGCACCCGACGCGCGATCGGCCTTGCCCTCACGCTTCAGGTCGTCGTCGTCGGTGAGATCACCGACGGCTTCTTTGGCCCGGCCCTTGATGTCGTCCGCCTTGCCTTCCATGTTCAATTCCTTCTGACTCGGGAGCGCGTTCTCCGCGCTTCTTCGCAGCGGCCTTACTGCTCGCACGGCCCGCGGCCTTGTGTTGCGCGGTCGTGCCGCCTTGCCTTGTTCTTGACGTTCGCCCCCCTTGACGGCTTCTTCCCTTTTCCCGGCGGCGTTCATGCGGGCGGAGCGTCAGATCCCCCAACCGGGGTAGAAGCAAGTCGTGGTGCGGTTGCCTGTTCGCGTCGCAGCTGTCAACGACTACCAACTCGTGGTCGAAGGGGTCGCGAGCCTCTTGCGGCGTTACCCCGACCGAGTCCACGTTTGCGACGCCATCGTCATCGGCGAGCCGATCACCGGAGGGCCGGTCGATGTTGCGCTGTACGACACCTACGGACGTGTCGGTCTCGCGGCGTCCGTGCTGCGGAAGCTCGTCGCCCACCCGGACGTCGAGCGCGTGGCGATCTTCTCGCTCGACTTTCCCCCCGAGTTGATCGATGAAGCCCGTTCTGCCGGAGCTTCCGGGCTCATCTCCAAGCGACTGGCCGCCGAAGACATCGCCGACGCACTCGTCCGAGTTGCCGGCGGCGAATTCGTCGAGGCGCTCGGCCACGCTCGGCAGCCCGCCTACGAGCACCTCGACTGGCCCGGCAAACGCGACGGGCTTTCCGAACGCGAGAGCCAAGTGCTCGTCCTTTGCGCCGAAGGGCTCACCAACCGAGAGATCGCGGCCGCGCTCTACATCGGCAACGAAACCGTGAAGACCCATCTGCGTAACGTCTTCGCCAAGCTCGGGTTGCGTAACCGCGTCGAGGCCGCGGCCTTTGTGCAGCGCACGGGCGCGTTCGTTCGCTCGTAGGCAGATGGCTCAGCTGTGACGGTCGCCGGAGACACCGGCCTGCACACCGATCCCTTGACGATCACTTCCGAGCGCGAAGCTGACGTCGCGTTCCTCCGCCACGACTCCGCCGACCGAGTCCGTGAGGAGCTCGCGTTGCCGGCGCAACACGGGAAGGCGCTCCGGCCGCGCCACTGTTTCCAGGTCGGTCAGCGCCTCGCACAAGCGCCGCGTGACCTGCGGTGAACCGGCACCCGCAAGGCGGATCTCGTCGAAGCCGAGATGGACGTAGGCGTCCCAACCCATCACGGGAACGACGAGTCTGACCACACCGTCCTCGTCCCGGTGCATCCCGTCGGGGAACTCGCGGCACGAGAGCTGCCGCAGACAGTCATGGATGCGGTCGATGGCCTGCACCGCGGTCGTGGGATCGAGGAAGGGCGAGTCGGCGAGTGACCGCTCGGCCATGTCGACGAGCATGCGCAACCCATAGGCGACGTCCTCGTCGAGAGTCCGTTCCAGACCCAACAACACGCCCTCGGCCACGTCGCCCCGATCGATGCGCGCCGCATCGCCCTCCACGCGAAACAGCGGAGCACCGGCCGGAACGAACGCGCCGATGGCGGGCACCAGCTCGAGGCGGCAGTCGGCGTCACGGGCGACGGACACAAGATGGTCGCGCGCGACCGCAACGACGACGCCCGACGCGGGTGCGGCAATGACGTCGTCCGCCTGC
>JBEVDP010000520.1:0-4335 GCA_040513235.1 Acidimicrobiia bacterium
TAGCGCGCATTGAGCGCTTCGCCGATTGCTTGCTGACCCTCGGTCTCGGCGGCCTGCTGCGCCTGCTCGTCGAGGAACTGGAGGATCTGGTCACGGAATTTCTCGAACGTCGGCGCCCACTCGTTCACGACGAGGAGGTGCGTTCCCTGCTCGCTCGAGATCGGCCCGACCACTTCGCCGAAGGCCGCGGCCTCGGCCGCGGTACCGAACTCCTCACCGAAGGCCTGTGTGTCGAGACAACCGAGCGTGCCGCCGGGGCCGGCTTGCGCATCGATCGAGTTGGCATCGGCGAGTTCGGCGAAGTCGGCGCCGGCCGCGAGCTGCGCAGCGAGGTCGGTTGCGGTCGCTTCATCGGCAACCATGATGTGCGCGACTTCCTTGTTCGACGGGCACGCCGTGATCTGTTCGGCGTTCTCCTCGTAGAAGGCCCGGGCTTCCTCTTCAGTCGTCGGCTGCCCCTCACCGCCGCCCTCCGCCCCCATCGCATCGGTGATCGCGCTGATCTTGGCGGTCGCATCGACGTAGACGTCGTGGAAGGCATCGGGAACGTCGCCAAACCCCTCTACCTGCGTTTCGGCGGCCGCGATCTGCTCATCGGTGAGCCCGAGCCCGAGGGCGTCGAATTCGGCATCGATGGCGATCGTCTGGATCAGGATGCTGAGCCAGAACGCGGTGAGCGACGGGTCGGCCTGACCCGCAGGGAACTCCTCGATCGGAAGCTGCTGCGAGAGGCCGGCCACCACGTCTGCGCTTGCCTGCAGATCCTCGACCTGCTCCTCGAACGTGTCGCGCCTGATGTTGACAGTCTGAGTCTCGCCGTCGGCGTCCTCGTAGCGAACTGTCGCGGCATCGCGCAGCGTCGTCGAACAACCCGTCGAGACCAGGATCAACGTAGCCAGCGCGCCGAGCGCGACGGCACCTCGGAAGGAGCGACGGATCACGGCGCGGATGGTACTGGCGGCGCGTCGGCCGGAGCGATCGCGGCGAAGAGTTTCAACAGGCCGTCGACGAGCGCAAGAGCATCGGTCGAGGTGACCGGCACGACGACCGCGTCGGGAAGGATGTTGGCGCGGGGCGCGAGCTGCTTCAGCCTTGCTTCTTGCGACTTGCGCAGCTTCAGTCCGTCGAAGCGAGCGAGTTTTTTCTGCACTGACACCGCGCGGATTCCGAGCCGTAGGCATTCGACTCGCAGGCTCGCCACCGAGAGGAGCGCGGCCGCGGCCGCCGGCGGCGGCCCGTACCGGTCGAGCCATTCGGCCCGCACGTCGTCGACGTCGGCCGGCTGCGTGACAGCCGCGAGACGGCGGTACGCCTCCATCCGCACGTCGTCGCGTGCGATGTAGTCGCGCGGCAGGTGCGCGGTAATGGGCAGGTCGATCTGCACCTCGGTGGGGATCTGAGGCACTTCGCCCGTCAACTCGCCGACCGCTTCGGTGACCATTTCCATGTAGAGGTCGAAGCCGACCGCGGCGATGTGACCCGACTGTTCCGCGCCGAGCAGGTTCCCCGCGCCGCGAATCTCGAGATCGCGCATCGCAATCTTGAAGCCGGACCCGAGGTCAGTGAACTCGCCGATGGTCTTGAGCCGTTCATAGGCCTCTTCGGTGAGCGCACGATCCTTCGGGTGCAGGAGGTAGGCATATGCACGCTGCCCGCGCCTTCCGACTCGTCCTCGAAGTTGGTAGAGCTGCGCGAGGCCGAGCATGTCGGCTCGGTCGACGACGAGCGTGTTCACCGTCGGCATATCGAGGCCGCTCTCGACGATCGTCGTGCACACGAGCACGTCGTGCTCCCGCTCCCAGAACTCCGTGACGATCCTCTCGAGCCTGCCTTCGTCCATCTGACCGTGCGCGACCGCGACGCGCGCGTCGGGAACGAGCTCACGTACGTCGGCCGCGACGTGCTCGATGTCCTTCACGCGGTTGTGCACGTAGAAGACCTGGCCTTCGCGCAGCAGTTCGCGGCGGATCGCTTCGGAGACCGCGCGGGTGTCGAACTCGCCGACGTAGGTGAGAATCGGCTGGCGATCCTCGGGCGGCGTCTGTACGAGCGAAAGGTCCCGGATGCCTGTGAGCGACATCTCCAACGTGCGCGGGATCGGCGTGGCGCTCAGTGTCAGCACGTCGACGTTGGTCCGCAGCTTCTTGATGCGCTCCTTGTGCTGAACGCCGAACCGCTGTTCCTCATCGACGACGAGCAAGCCGAGGTCCTTGAACACGATGTCGTCGGACAGGAGGCGGTGCGTTCCGATGACGATGTCGACCTGGCCATCCTCGACGCCCTGCGCAACGGCGCTCTGTTCCTTCGTGCTCAGGAAGCGCGACAGCACTTCGACGCGCACCGGATAGTTCGCGAAGCGTTCGCGGAAGGTCTGGCCGTGCTGACTCGCGAGCAGCGTCGTGGGTACGAGCACCGCGACCTGCGCGCCGTCGAAGACAGCCTTGGCCGCGGCTCGGAGTGCGACTTCGGTCTTGCCGTAGCCGACATCGCCGCAGATCAGGCGATCCATCGGCACGGTGCGTTCCATGTCGGCCTTCGTCTCCGCGATTGCCGTGAGCTGATCGGGCGTCTCCTCAAAGGGGAACGCGTCTTCGATCTGCTTCTGGAACGGGCCGTCCTCGGCGAACGCGCGGCCCGGCGTGGCGAGGCGGCGCCGGTAGAGGATGACGAGTTCGGCCGCGATGTCGCGCACAGCCTTGCGGACGCGCGCCCGGGTCTTCTCCCAGTCGCCGCCACCCATCTTCGAGAGCTTGGGTTCCTCGCCTCCTGTGTACTTACGGATCAGGCCAATGTCTTCGGAGTCGACGTAGACGCGATCGCCGCCCCTGAACTCCACCACGAGCCGGTCGCGCGTGATGCCGAACATCTCGCGCGTCTCCATGCCGGTGTAGCGACCGATGCCGTGCACGCGGTGCACGACGAAGTCGTTCGCGCCGAGACCCTCGTAGTAGTCGATGCCCTTGCGCGCGCCTCTCGGCGTGCGGTGCACGCGGCGGCGGCCGGTGAGGTCGGCTTCCGCGATGAGCGCGAGATGCGCGCCCGGAAGCACCACGCCGCGGTCGAGCGGCGCGACGATCACGTCGACGGGGGCGCCGACCTCGGTGAGGATCTGCTCGATGCGCGTCTTCGAACCGGTGCCTTCCGCGGCGACGAGGACGCGGAAGCCGTCCCTCTTGAGGCCGTTGATGCGCGCCGCGAGCCTTTCGACGTCGCCGACGACCGGATCGAACGCGCTCGCCGCGAGCAGCGGCGTGTCGGGGCTGTCGGGCGTGGCGAGCACGAGCGCGGTTCCCGCTTTGGTGTGCGCGAGCAAGCGCTCGAAGCTGAGCGAGAGGCGAGGTGCCTTCGCGGGGTCGGCGGCACCCCAGGTTGTCGCGAGCGTCGACGCGAGCGCGGCTTCCTCGTCGAGGAGTTCTTGGGCGCGGTCGCGAAGCCGGCGGGGCTCGACGACCGCGACGAGTGCGCCGGGCGGCAGGAGATCCGACAGCAGGTGCTCGTCGGCGCACAGCCACGGCAGCCACGATTCCATGCCGTCGAAGGTCTGACCCTGGGCGAGGCGCTCCCATTGCTCGGCGCCCCACGGCTCGGTGGTGAGGAGTTCCTCGGCACGGGCGCGCACTTCCGGCGTCGGCAGCAGCTCCCGCACCGGGAAGAGCCAGGCGTCCTCGAGGTCGGCATGGCTGCGCTGGTCGGCGACGGAGAACTGGCTCAGCCGGTCGACCTCGTCACCCCACAGGTCGATGCGGACCGGGTGGTCAGCGGTGGCCGGGTAAACGTCGACGATCGAGCCCCGCACCGCGAGCTCGCCGCGCGCCTCGACCTGGTATTCGCGGCGATAGCCCATCGCGACGAGCCGTTCGACCAGCTCGTCGCGGTCGAGGCGGGCTCCGGCGTGAACGACGATCGGCTCAACGGCCTCCACGTGCGGACCGAGGCGCTGCACGAGGGCTCGGACGGGGGCGACCACGACGTCGGGCAGGTGCTCGCCACCGACCCGCAGCCGCCACATGACCCGGAGCCGGCGGCCCATCGTCTCGGTCGCGGGCGACACCCGCTCGAAGGGCAGCGTCTCCCACGCGGGGAACAGCTCGACGGCGTCGGCGCCGAGGTACTGCCGCAGGTCAGCGGCAACCCGTTCGGCCTCCGCGCCCGTCGGCACCGCCAGCAGCACCGGCCGCCGCGCGGTCGCCCGGGCGAGCGTCGCCGTGAAGATGGCGCGCGCGGGCTCGGGCACGGCCACCGGATGGCCCTGCCCCCCGCTCGCCGCGACCACAGCCGGATCGTCAGCAAGCACCGTGGCGAATCGTTCAAGCGGCGCAGTCAAAATGTGTTTGG
>JBEVDP010000521.1:0-2652 GCA_040513235.1 Acidimicrobiia bacterium
CAGCTCGTTGTGCTCCCGAAGCTCGGCCATGCGTGTGTGCTCGAGGACCCCGAAGCGTGTGCGGCCGAGATCCGCCGGTTCGTGACGACCGTGGGCTGAACCTCAGCCGCCCATCGACAAGTCGACCTCACTGCCACTGGTGTCGTTCGGAGACTTGCGCAAACGCAAGCGCAGTTCGGAGCCTGCCCTACCACGCAACTGGTGCGCGCCGGTCAGCCGGCGGTGCGTCCGCCATCGACGCTGAACACGGCGCCGGTCACATGGCGCGCGTCGTCGGAGAGAAGATGGATCGCCAATGCCGCGACTTCGTGCGGTGGTACCAACTCGCCGAGCGGAACACTCGACATGCCGCTCTCGACGTGGTTCGGAATACGTCGCACCATCGGCGTGTCGGTGAGGCCCGGTGCAATGACGTTCACCCGGATTCGCCTCGGCGCGAGTTCGAGCGCCAGCGCTCGGGCCGCCGCGTGCAGACCTGCCTTCGCGGCGACGTACGCGAGCCGTTGTTCGCGGGGCCGGATTGCCATCGATGATCCGCTGACGAGGAGTGAAGCGCCGTCGACGACGTGGCCCAACGCGTTCACGAGCGTAAACACCGCGCCGGTGAGGTTGACGTCGACTACCCGATCCCAAGCCGCGCGGTCGAGTTCGTGGGCCGGTACCGGTGGCGGGAGAATTGCCGCGTTCGCGAAGACGCCGTGGAAGGAACCCGCGTCCGCGGCGAGCCCGCCGATCGCCGTCGCGAGTGCGGTTGCATCTGTGACGTCGGCGGCACACCCTTCGATCCGGCCTCCGGCTTGCCGTACGGCGTCGATGGTGTCGTCGAGTCCGTGCGGGTCAATGTCGATCGCCGCGATCACAGCACCCGCACCTGCCGCGAGAATCGCCGTCGATCGGCCGATACCGCTTCCGGCGCCGGTAATGAGCACGGCCCGGCCGTCAAGACGCGCAGCCACCGGGTCAGTTGTCGGCTGACGTTCGTCGCGCATGTTGCAAACGCTATGTCAACGGTCGGTTTGCAACCCGTGGACGCGTCGATAGTGACGCGCTTGGCGGGCGCGGTTACCGCACGCATCTGAGCACCACTCCTGGCGGGGATGCTGCTTGCGGAACACCAGCACACATCCTGGCGCGCCGCATGCTTTGAGCTCCTCGCGGCTAGGCGCGGTGATGAGCTCGATGGCATTCGCGGCGATGGCACTGACCACGATGTCGGTCTGGCGGGTGCTGTGGTAGCGGATCGTGCGTTCGGGGGGAAGGCTCTGGCGCCAGCGGGCTGCGGTTGAGTGCGGGGCACGGGCGCTGGCCTGGTTGAGGGCGTCGACCGTGGCGCGAGAAGGCGCGCGGTTCTCGATGGCGGCGTGCAGTGCTTTTCGCACGAAGTGTCGAAGCGCGACGAGCTCGTCTGGGGTTGGGTCGCGGCCGGTGCCGCTCGCGGGCAGCCGGTCGCGCACGCCGTGGAGCCACGACGCGGCCGAAGCGGGCTCGGCCAACCCGTCGAATGGTTCTCCCTGACCGGCGTAGAGCGTGTTGTGCAGCTCGATCGCCAGCGGCTCGTTCCGCAGTGGACCGCGATACAGGCCTGCCACTCCCTAATGGTATCAGCGCTTGTATTCCGTTAGTGGGATCGCTAACGTGCGCCTAACGGAACAAGTGCACGATACCCGTTAGCCAGCGAACTCGACCGAGGTGGTTCACATGGCCAGGATCGATCCCGTCGACCTCGAGACCGTCGGTCCACTACCGATCGGGCGCGTCATGTCCGTCAACGTCGGACGACCTCGCCAGGTCCGTTGGCACGACCGCGTCGTGACCACCGCCATCTGGAAACAGCCCGTCAGCGGGCGGGTCCGCGCCACCGGTGTCAATCTCGACGGCGACGACCAGGCCGATCGGCGCGTCCACGGAGGACCCACGAAGGCGATCTACGCGTACGCGACCGAGGACCACGCGTGGTGGGGCGAACAGCTGGGCGTTTCGCTCGAACCCGGCACGTTCGGCGAAAACCTCACCATCGCCGGTGTCGACGTCAGCGCCGTCGTTGTCGGCGAGCGGTGGCGGATCGGCAACACGACCCTGCGGGTGACCGAGCCCCGCATCCCCTGCTTCAAGCTCGGGATCCGCATGGGCGACGCGTCATTCGTCGACCGATTCGCTGACGCCGCCCGGCCGGGCACCTACCTGGCCATCGAAGACCCGGGAGAGGTCGGCGCCGGCGACGTCATTGAACGGCTCCACCGGCCGAGCCACGGCGTCACCATCGGCGCCGTCGAACGCACATACCACGGCAACACCGCGCTCCTACCAACGCTCGCCGATCTCGCCGACCTATCGGAAGGCTGGCGCAGCTGGGCACGCCGCCACCTCGCCCGGCACCCGGTCACCGAGGAACCCGCAACGTGATGCAACAACGTCCGGCCGGCAAGTGGCTCGCGCGACCGCCTCGTTTCGTCGTGTCGATCACACGCGCGCGACGCGTTCACGCCTGCCGATCCGACGACCGATACAGCAGAGCGCGAAACCGATCGCAAATGCGAGCAAACCAACGGCTAAGAGCATGGCGCGCGACCCGGTGAACGGGAGGAAGGATGATGTCTCGTCCGGAGCGGGGGACACCGTGGAAATGTTCTGCACCGGGGTCGTATCGGTGGA